>DAIDBF010000081.1 GCA_027310235.1 bacterium
CTTGAGGCAAAACTGAATCGGAGGCCCATGAGGGTACTCCGGTTCCAGACTCCGCAGGAAGCGCTTATGACACATCGCCTACGGATACAAAACAAAAAACACCGCCATTACGGGGTGTCCTAATTGAGGGGGTCGAGTGCCGGTTATCTAATAGGTAAATGCTACCACAAAAGGATAAAAAAGTCAACCCAGTAGTAGAAACTCGATGCCTTTCGGCGCGTAGCGTAATCGAGTTTTCACTACTGAGTCAATCCCACACATAGATGCCTACGCATGGGACGGGAAAAACTAAGCCGAGAAAAAGAAGAAATGAACAAGGACAAATAGAAAGACAATGGCGAGCGAGATATTCAGGGTTCTGTACTTTCTCATTTTCACTCCAATAATTTGACAAATATCACCAGAATATTAACACAGGGAAGCAAAAATGCCAACCCCCTAAAATACTTCATCGCCTTCACAACAACCTAATCCATAAAAGAGGCCTAGCGAGACGAGTCTTATTAAAAATACCTTACCTCCTCCTCCAAAGTAATCCCGAACTTCGCCTTTACTCGTTTCCTCAAAATGTCGGCGAGTTTTTTGACGTCCCTCGCGGTTGCTTTGCCGGTATTCTCGAAAAGATTCCCGTGAAACTCGGGAATTCTGATGCCGCCGAGTTTCATTCCCTTCGCGCCCACCTCCTCCAAGAGATATCCGGTGGGAATCTTTCCCCCGATTATCTTCCCCGCGTCGATCTTCCTCATCACGGAACGCGAGACCTCGCTCGCTACCACATTTTTGAAAAAGCTCCCTGGGCACTTGATGCCCGGTTTGTACTTCTTTCCCCTGATTGAAATTATTTCCCTTGATTTCTTTTGAAGTTCTTTCCTATCCCCTTTTTTTAGTCGAAGCTCAACGCGAAGTACAAAAAGCGGCTCGTGTTTCAGTGCACTTTCGCGATATCCGAACTTGCATACCTTGTTCGGAATCCATCTCCTCTTTTTTCCGTCCCACACTTCGACTTTTCGCACCGCCTCCGAGATCGAGTGTCCGTAGGCACCCGCATTTCCCACGGTCGCGCCGCCGACCGTCCCCGGAATTCCCGAGAGCGTCTCGAGACCGCGAAGCCCATACTGGAGAGAAATCGCGATAACTTTCGCGAGCGGAACGCCCGCGTCGGCAATAATCGTGTTCTTTAAAACCCTGAGCGATCCCCCGTGAAATCGGATGAGAAGCCCTTTCAATCCTTCGTCAGGAAAGACGACATTGCTCCCTCCCGCAAATACCCTGAAAGGAATCTTATTTTCTTTTGCCCACTCGATCGCACGAATAAAATGCTCCGGCGTCTTCACCGAACAAAAAAGTTCCGTCTTCCCGCCTATACGGAACGTGGAAACAGAGGCCAAAGAGATATTTTTTCTGATGTGGATCATAAAAACCTGGAATTATGAATAAGGAATTACGAATTATGATAAAGGGTGTCTGGGTTCTTCTTTTCGTCCGGATTCATAATTCCTAATTCCTGATTCTTTATTCAAGTTAGACCCCTTCCGTTACTTGTATATCCGCGCCGATCGAGTTCAGGCGCGAGGCGATCTCCTCATAACCGCGGTTGATGGAGTAGACATTCCGGAGGATCGAAGTGCCCTCGGCCGCAAGCATGGCGATTAAAATAATCATCGCGGGACGCAGGGCAGGCGGGCAGACAATCTGACCTCCCTTGAGTTGTGTCTTCCTGGCGATAAAGACACGGTGCGGGTCCGCCAAAGTAACCTGCGCACCGAGACGATTCAGTTCGGTAAAATACACGGCCCTATTT
>DAIDBF010000101.1 GCA_027310235.1 bacterium
TCCCGGATCTCATCACTGCCGTTTCCGATAGCGTCGTAGATGAGATTATCGAGTGCGCTCATAAAGGGCAATGCGTGCATCAATGCACCGGTTGTTTCAGAATAATTCCTGAGGAGCTGCGTTTTTATAAAAAAATGAATCTCCCCCTTCCGCGTCTTTGCCCGAACTGCAGGCACCTTGAAAGATTAGCGAAAAATAATCCATTGAAACTCTGGCACCGGAAGTGCATGAGGTCCGGATGTCCCAATGAGTTCGAAACGAGTTACTCACCCGACCGAAAAGAAATAATATACTGTGAACAATGCTACCAATCCGAGATAATATAATGAGAGTGTACTCCGACGCTCCGACGGACGCGTCGGAGGTCGGAGCCCCGGCTCGAAGGCGTCGGGGCTGTGAATTTTGTTATCAAAAAGGAGTGATTTAGATCGGTAAAATAAGCTTTATTCGTATGGTAACATATGTTACCATACGAGCATGGCGAAAGAATTCTACTCGACAATAGAAGTTGCGAACATCTTAAGGGTTAGCAGGAAGACGGTTTTTCAGTGGGCACGAGATGGAAAAATCAAAGCTACGAAGGTGGGACGGAATTTTGTCATCCCAAGTTCGGCTGTTCTTGAAAAACTGGGAAAAACGATAGGGACGGAGAAAAAGATGGATATAGATAAGGCGGTCAAAAGAGCTGTAAAGGATTATGGGAAGGTATTTAGACTGCTCGGTAAAGAATGAGACCAAGACCAATAACTATAGCGGAGATCGAATATACCGCCTTCCGTCTCGCGGAAGAATTTATGACGTGGGATGAGCCGATTCCCAGTTTTGGTTCGCGGTTTCCGAATGTCTTGGAGAGTTGTATTAACCAGCCCTTCCTCAGATTTAATAAGAAGGATCTCTATCGAGGGGTTGTTGGTAAGACCTCAATCTTATTTTATTTATTAATCAAAAATCATCCCTTTCAGAACGGAAACAAGCGGATAGCAGTGATGACTCTGTTTTACTTCTTATATAAGAACGGGAAGTGGCTTTCTATAGAAAGCATGGATCTGTATAACTTCGCTCGCGGCGTCGCGAAGAGTAAAACATCTTCTCGAGAAAAACAAATTATAAACATTCAAAACGTTCTCAAAAAACACCTGATAGATTTTCCGGGTTGATTCAGAATATGAATCAAGAGGTTTTACCACAAGGAATATTATCAGGCGGAGGTTATTTAAGGACTTTATAGTGGAGTTGGATTTCTCCCTTTCCAAACTTCTTGTAACCAAGGAATTCTAGCTTCTTTTTAAAATCGCCCTCATTGAAAAGCGGTATCCCTTTTCCTAAGACGGCTGGTTCTATATCAAGATAAATTTCATCCACGAGATTTTCTTCAAGAAACGAGGCATCTAGAGTTCCTCCGCCGGCAACTATTACTTTTTGGAAGCCATCCGCGAGCACCAAAGCTTCTTTAGGAGAGCGGGCAACCGTATGATGCGGATCTTCAACTTGGAAATCGTTGTGTGATACGGCAATTATTTTTACTCCCCCTTCCAAAAACTTTTTGAATTCAGGTTGCTTTGAAAGAATTCCATAAGTTCTCCTCCCTATTATGAGAACGCCGGCATCTAGAACGTGGGCAACATAACTTTCCGATTCTTCTTTGGTTATAAAATCGGCAGAATCGTCGAATTCCGCTATGAAACCATTTACGGTCGTGGCCATATAAAGTATCACTTGTATAATTTTATTCTACCATTTCTAAATTAAATTAATGCCCTCTCCCTGCTATAATACAAGCATGCAAAAAAAGAGCCTCGACAACTCGACCTTCTACGTAACCTTCGGAGGATGGTATCAAAGGACGACACTCCACTTAAGCGAAATCTACGATTTTCTTGCGCGCGGGGAATCGAATCTGAATTTATCGAAAGAGAAGCTGAAAGAATACCACGACGCGCTTCACTTGAAGACCGTGACCCGCGAAACGGGGTATCTGGAGCACGTAAAAGCAGTCACAAGTGACGGCGTTGAAATTCGCTATTATGAGGACGGTCTTTATACCATCAGGAAACAATCGAACGACGTTAAGCGGGATCAAGAACTTCTCGAAAAATATTTTTCCGACATCTTAAACCCGGCAATCTCTTATATCTTTTCTCTTGGTGCACCGACACCCAAGGTGCTCGCGAACATAAAGACAACCCACCCCACGGTTATCAGCGTGGTGAGTAAGACCCCGGCGAGTTATCAAGTCGATGCAAAAACGTTCGGTAATGTATATCAAAAAATCGTTTCGGAAGGCATTGTGGTGTATAAAACCCCGCTCCATATTTTCGTGGTGTCAAAACAAGAGTTTGAATCGAAGGTTTCGGATGTCGTCGAGATGCAGGTATTTTTCCGCGAATTCAAGGACCAGCTCGAGAAGTATTTGAATATTCACAGGACGCTTTGGGAAGAGATCTCCGCCATCAAGGAACAGAAGAGCGTGAAAGGGAACAACGTCGAGTTGTTCAGGGCGCGGCTCGACAGCTATCAAAAAACCATCAGCTTGATAGGGAATCGAATTAATCAGATGGGGACGTACGTTCGCACCAGGTCTTCCGTGGCGAGAGGATTGGGAATCGAGGAGCATTTGACCGCGCTTTTCCAGTTCAAGTTCGAGGTGCTCTCGGATACGCTGGATTATATCAAGGAGTTGTGGAAAATGACTGCCGACTATCTCTCGTCGGCTATTCAGAACATGGTGGAGATAAAGAGCCAAAGCACCGCCCGCGGTATCCAGTCCTTGCAGCTCATCACAAGCTTGGGGGTGGTCGCGGCGATTATTGGATATCTCTCGAGAAACGATTTTCCGAGGGTCACCGGCATCGGCGGGCTCTACTTCCTCCTTATTATTTTTATCACGTGGTTTCTAAACTTTGTGGTTACGAAGATTTATTCGAATAAGAAGTACAAGCTCCGCTTCGGAGAACGAGTGTCCGATATTTGAGATAAACATGAAACAACAATTCCTCGATAGGAATGAAACACTCCAAGGGCCCTCTCCGAAGGCACTTCGGGTGCTTAGGGTGTTCAAAAAAAATCACGCGAGTACCTACATCCCCGGCTATTACAGCTCGCTTCTCATCTCCGCACTCTCGAAAAAATTTCATATCCCGGAAGATCGGATTATTTTGAGCTACGGCATCGAGGATTTTCTTTCGCTGATGTTCGAGAAAGTTTCCGAACGAAAGGGGAGTATTCTCACAAGCGAGTATTGTTATTCCTATTACCGTATTCATGCGAAGTTCAAGGGGGTGCGGCTCCTCACCTTCCGCATGCCGGAAGTCGGGGATTCGTTCACGTTCGATATCAAGGACTGTATAAGGAAGTACCGCGCGTACAAGCCCGAGATAGTTCTCTTGGCTTCTCCTGCGAGTCCGACGGGCAACGTACTCTCGGTGGGCGAACTCGAGACGATCTTGAAGAACGTGAGGAAGGACTGCCCGGTACTTCTCGATCAGGCCTACCGTGGGTTCGAGAAGAAGTACGACGAGAAATCATTCCTGCGGCTTCTCGAGAAATATCCGAATCTCGTGCTTCTCCGAACCTTTTCGAAGTACTACGCGCTTGCGGGGATGAGAATAGGATTCGGGCTTTGCGGGAAAAACGTAAAGAAGATTTTGAACTACGAAAACCGTTTTTTGGGCCTGAGCAGGGTGCTCGAAGAGACCGCGATCGCGGCGTTCAATTCCGAACGCTACTATCGGCGTGTTGCCGATGAGGTGAAAAGAGACAGGGAATATCTCGTCTCAAAGCTCAGAGCGAAGGGTCTCAAGGTATTTTCGTCGAATGCGAACTTCATACTCCTTAAACCCTCTCCACGCACGGTTTCGAAGATGAAAAAGATAGTGGGGAAACAGGAGATGGTACTCGTGAAGTTTTTCGACGACGGCACCGTGAGAATTTCGATCGGGCTTAGGAAGTATATCGACGCGCTTCTAAAAGATTTGAAATCGCTGTGAGTATGAGAACCGTTCATGAGATATATTCGGCATATCGCATTATGCCGGCCTTGGGACTGCATCAGCTTCGTGTCACCGCCGTCGCGAAGACGATCTGCGACAATTTTTCGGAGTCACTCAATGAGCGCGATGTCTTGATTGCGTGCCTCTTTCACGATATGGGGAATATCATCAAATTCGATCTCAACTATTTCCCGGAACACCTCGATCCCGAGGGGTTGGAGTACTGGCAGAGCGTAAAAAACGATTTCTTGGAAAAGTATGGAAAAGACGAATATCACGCAACCGAAGCGATCGCAAAAGAAATAGGAATCCCGGAGCGCGCGTTCTCGTACCTCTCGGCAATCGGATATTCTAATCTTGAAGACGCGCTCCACGACGCCTCTTTCGAGAGGAAAATCTGCGCATACGCGGACATGCGGGCGACTCCCTATGGCGTATGCTCGATTGAAGATCGTCGCCTCGAAGGAAGGAAGCGGTACGCAGGGAGAAAAGACAAGGAGATGAGTCCGGAGCGGTTACGAGTGCTTGATGACGCACTGAGAGAACTGGAACGACAAATATTCAAAAAAGCGAAGATCAAACCGGAGGATATCAACGAAGCGGGCGCAAAAAATATCATCGCGGCGCTCGAGAATTTCGAGGTATAATTCCAGTATGACACATGAGACCGAATCGACTGTATTGGATATCGACGCAGAGGCGATAAAAAAGAAGCTGGAATCGCTCGGCGCAAAGAAAATGAGGGATGCCGTGCTCAAGGTACGCTGGTATCGTATAAAAGGCACGAAAGAAGGGGAGGATCCGTGGTATCTCCGAATTCGATCCGATTCTGAGGGTAATCACGAGGTTACGTGGAAGGGAAGATCCGATGTGCTCGGCGCCTCGCGTACGCATAAAGAGATCAACCTTACGGTTTCGGATCCCGAGAAGATGGGAGCATTTTTCGAAGCGGTTGGTCTGGAATACTACGCGTATCAGGAAAAGAAACGAATTTCATTTTCCCTGAGAGATTGGCTCTTCGAGATTGACTCCTATCCGGGAATGCCGCCCTACCTCGAAATAGAAGGATCGAGCGAGGAGCACGTCCGGGAGGCCATCAAGCTTCTCGGTCTCGAAAACAATCGCACATGGGCGAGAGGGGAACGCCTGCTCATCCAGACCGTTTATAATCTGGACTGGTACAAAATGAAGTTTTAAAGCGTTTACACCCTTCTTATGTGTGGTAACGTGAGAATGTTATGCGAAAAGGCGTGAAGGAAAACAAAAAAGCGAGGTTCGACTACGAGATTCTCGAAACGTTCGAGGCCGGCATCGTGTTGTCCGGACACGAGGCGAAGTCCATCAAAACAGGGCACGTGAACCTCGCGGGCGCGCACGCGATCGTTCGGAACGGAGAACTATTTCTCGTAGGAATGGATGTGCCGTCGTTCCAACCGAAGAACGTCCCCACAAATTATGATTCCTTGCGTACAAGGAAACTTCTTCTCAATAAAAAAGAAATCTCCTATCTTCTCGGAAAAACCAAGAGCGGATTGACTTTGGTACCGATAAGATTGTATAATAAGGGCGCTCGAGTGAAGTTGGAGCTCGGGCTTGCACGAGGAAAGAAACAATATGACAAACGGGAAACTATCAAGAAACGCGAGACGGAACGTGAAATGAAGCGCGCGGAGAAACGTTCATACTAAATCCTCCTTTGTTGTTTGAAAATTAAAAATTGGAAATTAAAAATTTCCGCCATGGGGATGCTGGGCTTCGACAGTATCATCCCCTTGCAAACCGCAGGTCGAGCTGAAGATCTCGTAAAAGCTTCACTCAAATTTAACTGCTAACAGAAACGCAGTTCCCGCACTCGCTTACGCGTAGCGCGGCATCAGCCCTTCAGG
The DNA here is from genome assembly GCA_027310235.1 of bacterium. GTDB lineage: Bacteria > Patescibacteriota > Minisyncoccia > UBA6257 > GWB1-50-10 > JAKAHD01. The sequence goes on from DAIDBF010000101.1 coordinate 5,876, forward strand.
TTCCATAGAGGATCACTGGTGTTATACATGGGACTCGCGAGCATATCGTGATTCGGATGCGCTTGTTAAACCAAGAATCAACCATTGTCTTAACGGACTAAGCTTGTAGATCGTTTGCAAGGAAGATACCGGATGCCGGTTCAACTCCGGCCATCTCCACAAAACGAAAGACCACCAATTAGATCGGTGGCCTTTCGTTTTTATGGTGCCGGAGTTGAACTCGTAGGGGGGTCGGGGAAACGGAAGTTTCCCCGTGGAGGAAGACCGCCGAAGGCGGGTTAGGAACCGTGGGTTCCTAAGGAGGAGCGAAGCGACGACGTGAAACTCCGGCCATCTCCACAAATCAATAAACCCCGCCATAAAGGCAGGGTTTATTGGTTTTATAGAAAGTAAAAACCCTGAAGAGCTTTTAGGGAAGACAAATTATTACCTTCCCTAAATAAGAGATTTTTGAGATGGCGTGGGATGGCAGTAGCGTGACGAGTAGTAAGTAGCTAGTATTAAGTAGTAAGTATGGGGCAAACAAAACAGTGCCAGAATTGTAAAAACTCCTTCACGATTGAGCCGGAGGACTTTGATTACTATCAAAAAATGAAGGTGCCGCCGCCCACGTGGTGCCCCCGTTGCCGAATGATGCGGAGGCAGCTCTTCAGGAACGAGCGATCGCTTTATAAGGTCTCCTGTAAGCTGTGTGGAAAGAATGTGCTTTCCATGTATGTTCCTGAGAGCTCGTATGTGGTGTATTGCAACGATTGCTACGCTTCGGATCGTTGGGATCCCCTGTCGTATGGAACGGATCTTAGTTTCACGAAGCCGTTTTTCTCCCAACTTGACGCCTTATTGCATGCGGTTCCTCGCCGAGCGACCTATCAAGATTTTGCGACCATGAGCGAATACACCAACATGTCGGTGTATATGAAAAATTGCTATCTTTGTTTTGGAGGGCACCATTATGAGGATTCGGAGTACTGTGCACAAAATTTTTTTCTTAATAACTGCGCGGATGTTGATTTTTCGATGCGTAGTGAATTTTGTTATGATTCCGTTCACCTTCGCCGTTGTAGTAGGGTGTATTACAGCGCGTATTCGGAAGATTGCGTGGATTCCTACTTTCTCTTCGGATGTAGAAATTGCCACGATTGCGTAGGGTGTACCAACATGAGAAATGCTTCTTTCTGCATTTTTAATGAACAGTATTCGAAAGAAGGATATAAGAAGAAAATAGCGGAATTAAATCTGGGATCGCGCGCGTCTTTAAGAAAGATAAGAGAAATATCTGCAACAAAATCCCTTAATCATCCAAGAAAATATGCGTGGACCAGGAATGCCGTGAATTCGACAGG
>DAIDBF010000016.1 GCA_027310235.1 bacterium
TTCGAAAACTATCGCGCGGCGAAGGTTTCGTTTTTCAAACACCTCTCCCGATCGAAGAAACCGGTAAAATATTTTTTTATAAACGAAGATGACGAGAACGCGAGCTACTTCGCCGATGCGGCGAAGCGCGTGAAAAACGGAGAGCTCTTCCCGTTCTCGCTCGAATCGTTCTATAAAGAAGCCGCTTCTGAAGGAAACGGTCTCCTGAGCGCCGAAGGAAGACGAGCTCTAAACGAATGGTTCGCGCCCGACTTCAATATAATGAACGCGGCGGCGGCGTGGGAGTTTGCAAAGACACAAAACATTCCCTGGAAAACATTTTTGAGGGCGCTCTGGGAATTCCAGGGCGTGCCCGGCCGCTTCGAGTTTGTGCAACAGGAACCTTTTGCGGTCGTCGTGGATTATGCGCACACGCCCGACTCGCTCGAGAAGGCCTACGACGCGGTTCGCCCCGAGGAGGTATTCGGAAAACACGGATCGCTCATCTGCGTGCTCGGCTCGGCGGGAGGAGGAAGAGATAAGTGGAAGCGTAGAGAGATGGGGAAGATCGCCGCATCGAAGTGCGATTTTCTGATTCTTACAAACGAAGATCCCTTCGACGAGGATCCCGAGGCGATATTGAAGGAGATGGAAAAAGGATTTTTGGAGTGCTCCGGCAGGCGAACCGCGAATTACTGGAAGATTGTGGATAGAAAAGAAGCGATACGAAAAGCAATCTCGCTTGCAAAGGAAGGGGACGTTGTTATGATGACGGGGAAAGGAAGCGAAACCTCAATACGCATCGCGCACGGAAAGAAGATTCCGTGGAACGAGCGGGAGGTTGCGGAAAAGTTATTGAGAGAAAAGTGAAAGATGAATAATAAAAAAATCTAATGAAGTTAAGGCCGGACACAGGTGACCCCAATTCCTATCCGCTTGAATTTTCGGAGAACGGGATCCCGCTTGTTTCGAGTGTTGAAGACAAGAAAGTTGAAAGCGGTCAATTCAAGGAGTTATTGCGTCACATGGACAAAGAAGAGGCGCTTAGGATATATAACTCAATCAAAACACTCGAACACGGGGAATTCGAGAAAAGTCAGCTTCGGGATGAGAACGGTGAACTCTGTATCGTGTGGCACGGGAGTCCACGGAGATTCGAAAAATTTCAAGCCGATTTAAAAGGAGAATTTCGATGGATCAACGAAGGAATACATTTTTCAAGCTCGGAGAAGGTGGTGGAACAATATGCCGATAAGGCATACTCTGCTTTGCGAGTTGTGCTTTACACTATCGCATCCCAGCTATTCCAATTAGAGGAAGGAAAGTCCCTCACTAGCGAACAGATTCAGAGAGCGAAGGAGGAATATAATAAGCTCATTGAGGAGGTGCGGGAGAAGGGAGAGCAAAGCGCATCCTATAAGAAAGAATATGCATCGAAAGGGGGAGCAAAATCCGAAGAGCGAGATCCGAGTGGTGACTACCTGGCGTATGGAAAAGCACGGCTTGGCGTGGAATGGGTTTCCGAGATATTCGGCGGCAAACTGCCCACAAAAGAAAACAGCATCCTTGATGCGGGAGAGAATGTGTACATAGGAAAAGATATCGGGAGGTACTTTTATGCCGCAGTGCTCGATATAGAAAAACCGTTCCGAGCAGAAATAAAAAATATCGATCGCGGTTTTTCGTTGGGAGAAGAATCAAGGAAAATTGGAGGCACCGATGGCAATATTCTCTCGCACCCTGAAGGAGTCATTGGGATGGGAGGGTTATTGGTTTCGGGCACGGTGGGTACAATCTCAGCTGCAGTATTTGATGAGAAAAAAATAAAGATTTTGGGATGTGATGCGGGAGGAAAATTTGAGGTGAGTAGAGAATTGCTATGATTTTGGTATAGGTAAAATAATCGAGCGGATACCAAATGGCACCCGCTCAAATTTTTTATTGTTCAATCAAATTTCTTGAAAGGAATCGAACAAGCAATCTTGTTCCTTTCAATATCCTGAAGAACCCGCGAGATCCATTGTTTTCGAAACTTATTGGTATCTTGAGATTTTTCAGGACCGCCAAGGCTCTATCAATTCCCATTCCTCGGTATTCATCCGACCCATTAAGACCGCCAAATACTGCCCATATAACATCGGGGTCATACCCCGTCGCTATCAGAGCTTCCGCGTACCAGAGCGACGCTCTTACGTTTCGAGGTGAACAGGCACGGATGACTTCCCATGTCTCCTTCGTTTGCAGGCCAAGTTTTTGAAGTTCCTCAGCAACTTTTTCTGCAAACTCTTTTCCTTTAGGGACTTCATTGGTGGACCTTTCAAGGTAGGTTACATATGCTTCGTTGTCGCGCATAGGGACTCTCATCCATTTCCATCCGTAGGCATGCATATGCTCCCCCCAGATGGTGTTCCACACCATTTTTGAGGAATGAGCAGTATTCATAATAATTAGTTCCTGGAGCGAAAACTTTTCAGCGAGGCGGCGCCTTATGCTGTCAATCTCTGCTTCCTTGTAACTGACGGGGTGTGGGTCTTGCTCGAACGCGAGGAGCGATTGAGCAAACCTTTTAAGGAGCGCATTACGCACGTACATTCCCTTTTGAATTAGGACACTTTCGGTCGGCAAAACATGCAAGAATGAGAGCATGAGAAAAAAACAGAACATGGCAGCAGCTCACGAAACGCGATCGTCAGGAGATCGGGTGGTATCGGGAAAAAGGATACAG
>DAIDBF010000019.1 GCA_027310235.1 bacterium
AGATACTGCTGATCAACCTCGCGAAGGGGAAGCTTGGAGACAATAACGCAAATCTCTTGGGCATGATTGTCGTGGGAAGAATCCTCATGGCCGCATTGGGGCGCGTCGATACCCCTCAAGAACAACGAAAAGATTTTTATCTCTACATCGACGAGTTCCAGAACTTCACGACCGACTCGATCGCGATTATTCTTTCCGAAGCGAGAAAATACAAGCTTGATCTCATCATCGCACATCAATTCATCAGCCAGCTCACCGATACGATTAGAAATGCGGTCTTCGGGAACGTGGGATCGATGATCTCGTTTCGTGTCGGGGCGGATGATGCGGAGTATCTCGTAAAACATTTCGCGCCCGTATTCACCGAGCAGGACCTCGTGAATATTGATAACTTCAATGCGTATGTTAAACTCCTGATACATGGAGAAACCTCGCGCCCTTTCAATATTAAAATCCCGAGAGCCGACGTGGGCGACCCCACGATAAGCGGAGCACTGAAAGATCGCTCCCGCATGACGTATGGCCGTGATCGGGAAGAAGTCGAACGCGAAATTTATTCTTATTTGAGAAATTGATGTTATGCGTGATTTTTATCTTGTCGGAGTAATAGGATTTTTGGTCGGATGGCTCGTAGCGCTTCCCGCCGCAAACATCGGCGTTCCGATCACCCCGGTGTTTTTCGTGGTGACCGTGGTCGGGTTCACGGTATTCGCTCCTTTCGCCCTTTGGATACTGAAGTTGCTTTCGCGAACATGGGGAGTATTCGAACAGTTCGGAAAATTCGCGGCGGTCGGCACCCTGAATACGCTCGTCGATCTCGGCATATTGAATCTTTTTATTCTCGTGACCAATCTCGCATCGGGCGTGCCGTTCGTAGGATTCAAAACAATCTCGTTTCTCGTCGCGACCACAAACAGCTATTTTTGGAACAAATTCTGGACGTTCGGGAGCAGAATGCCGGTGACGGGAAAGGAATATCTCCGATTCGCCCTTTTTACGCTCGGGGGAACCCTTATCAACGTCGGCATCGCATCTCTTGTTGTAAACGTGATCGGGGCACCGAATCAAATAAGTCCGAAGTTATGGGCGAATATCGGGGCGCTCTGCGGCGTGTTTGCGGGATTCATGTGGAATTTCTTGAGCTACAAGTTCATCGTCTTCAAGGGCTCGATGCAAAATTCCAATCAATGAAACCTTTCCTTTCGGTTATTATTCCCGCGAAAAACGAGGCGAAGCGTTTGCCGCTCACGCTCGTTGATATTGATCGCCGCCTGAAACAAGCGGAGTATTCTTCGGAGGTGGTTATCATAAGCGATGGATCAACCGATGCGACCGTGGAAGTCGTGACGCGATTCGGCCATCTCATAAAAAATTTGCGCCTTATCGCAAACGAGGAGAATCACGGGAAAGGATTCGTGGTGCGGCAGGGGATGCTCGAAGCAAAAGGGAACTATCGTCTCTTTATGGATGCCGACAACTCGACTTCCGTCGATCATTTTGAAAAGATGCTGCCCTATTTTAAGGAAGGATATGAGGTGGTCATCGGATCGCGTGCGGTGTCGGGCGCGAAACTCGAACCGCCCCAGCCATGGTACCGCCGAATTCTCGGGAAAGGAGGAAATCTTTTCATCCAGCTTCTCGTTGCACGCGGCATTCATGACACCCAGTGCGGCTTCAAGTGTTTTTCCGAAGAGGCGGCGAAAACGATATTTCCGCTTATGAAGATCGATCGTTGGGGATTCGATGTCGAGGCGATCGCGCTTGCGAAGCTCTTCGGATACAAGATCAAAGAGATGCCCGTGAGGTGGGTGAACGACACGCGTTCGACCGTAGGCCTTAAGGCATATTTTTCCACGCTTTGGGATGTGACACGCATTCGGGTGTGGCTCTGGACGGGTAAATATGGAATACAACGTCATGATTCCCTCACATAACATGCATTACATTCGTATGCTCAAAAAGAGGAAAGGTCATCTGATGAACATGCTCGTAGTTTATGTGTTGAGAGGGAATGCTGTGTCCCAATGCATGTTATGTGAGGGATGATTAAAAGTCCCGAAATACGCCACGACCTTATCTCGGGCAACTGGGTTATCATTGCCCCTAAACGGGGAAAACGGCCGAGCAGTTTTTTGAAGAACAAACCGCGGCTCAAGGCCTCGAAGACGAACTGCCCATTTGAGGATCCCTTGAACAATCAGGAGGTAATCTTGCTTTTCGGACACGGAGCGGAGTGGGAGATTGCGACGCTTCAGAATAAGTATCCGGCACTCATTCACGGTGATCACCCGCTTCTAAGGAAAAAAAACGGAGCGTATGAACTCTTGCGCGGGTTCGGCCATCACGATGTGGTGGTGACAAGAGATCACGATGCGAACTTTCCGAGGCTTTCTCCCCAGGGTGCAACGGACGTGTTTAAAGCATTCAGAGATCGCTGCCAGTTTTTGAAGAGAGACAAAGAAGTCGCGTATGTTTCCATATTCCATAACTGGGGGTCCTATGCGGGGGCAAGCATCTATCATCCCCACTATCAGATGATCGCCGTGCCGATCGTACCAAAAGCAGTCGAGGTCTCGCTCGACAACTCAGGACGTTTTTTCAGGAAGCGAAAGCACTGCATGCATGATTTTGTGATTGATCATGAGCTGAAGGTGAAAAAACGAATCATATTCAGAAACAAGTCGGCACTCGTAGTCGCGCCGTACGTTTCCCGGGAGCCGTTCCAGTTGCGCGTATATCCGCTTCGCCACTTTCCGTACTTCGAAGCGACTCCGGAAGAAGAACTACGGGATGTTGCGCTCGCGTTGCGGGAAGCTCTGAGGAGGGTTGAGCGGAAGCTCCACGATCCCGATTACAATTTCTTCATTCACACCGCACCTATGAAACACCAGGCATCGTATCGCCACTATCATTGGCATATCGAGATTATTCCAAAATTGAGCATAGATGCCGGTTTCGAGCTGGGGACGGGCATTCAGATTAATTCGGTGGATCCGGACGACGCGGCAAAGATTTTGAGGGGGTAATTGCAGGACTGATAAGGTAAAAAGTGAGCGCTCCGGGCCGGCAAGGCCCAAGTCTTACTCACTTTTTTACCTTATCAGTCCTTTCTTACTGGTGTTTGTGTTTAGTTCGCGGAATTCCTGAAAGCGGGGTAAAATTATTGGAAACATGAGAAAGCTTATAGTAGGAAATTGGAAGATGAACCCGCAGAGTGAAGCTGAGGCGGTGAGGCTTGCACGGACGGAAGATAAGGAGGGCGTGGTGATCGTACCGCCATTTCCGTTCCTGGGCGCCGTGAAAAAGGTTTTAAAACATGCATCGCTTGGTGCGCAGGATGTATTCTTTGAGAAAAAGGGAGCATATACGGGAGAAGTTTCACCGATAATGTTGAAGAAGCTCGGGGTTACCTACGCAATTGTCGGGCACTCGGAACGCCGCCGTCTTGGCGAGAGCGACGAGATGATTGCGAAAAAGGTGAAGGCGAGCACGGACGCGGGATTAAAAGTAATCCTCTGCGTTGGAGA
>DAIDBF010000037.1 GCA_027310235.1 bacterium
GGCTTGTGGAGTACAACTTCAGGAGACCCCACCAGTCCCTTGATTATCTCACCCCGATTGAGTTCAATGAGAAGTGTTACGAAGTGTCAGGGATGTACTCATCCAGTACAGTACATTGACAAGACGTGGCAGGGTGATACCATTGAATTATTCCCGACCGCTCCATAGAGAGCGGCGTAGTTTTAAGAGCTCTCAAGCAAAGTCGTTAAATAAATACAAATAATCACATTGGCATATGATGGATTTAAAATCATTGAGCGGTGCGGTGGAGCAGATTGCGAGCGAGAAGGGTATTCCTCCCGAAAAAGTAATGGGAGCGATCGAGGCCGCCATCGCCGCCGCGTATAAAAAGGAGTACAGGAAACGATCCGAGATTATCCGTGCGAAGATCGATCCGAAGACAGGGGAGATAGAATTCTTCCAGGTGAAGACCGTGGTGGATCCCACGATGGTGCGCATCATTTCGGAGGAGGAGGAAGGAAAAGAACCGGCTCCCGCGGAAGAGGGGGAAGGAGCGCTCCCGCGCTACAATTCGGATCGGCACATCTTTATAGAAGAGGCGAAGCAGTTTAAGAAAAGTGCGGCACTCGAAGAGGAACTCGAGTTTCCTTTGGAGACCCACGAGGACTTCGGCCGCATTGCGGCGCAAACCGCAAAGCAAGTTATCTTACAAAATCTCCGGGAGGCGGAGCGATCCTCCATTCGCGACGAGTTTGCGGACAAAGAAGGGGAGATTGTAAGCGGCGTAATCCAGCGGTTCGAGCGGGGAAACGTATATGTAAATCTCGGCCGTGCAATGGGCATTATGTATCCGAATGAAAGCATTCCGGGTGAACATTATCGCGTAGGCGATCGTATGCGCTTTTTTGTCTTTGCGGTCCAGAACGACGTGCGGCGGCCCGGCATCGTTCTTTCGCGATCGCATCCGAACTTCGTCGTAAAGCTTTTTGAACTCGAGGTTCCCGAAATCGCCGACGGAACGGTGGAAATAAAACAGATTGCGCGGGAAGCGGGGAGTAGAACGAAAATCGCGGTCTATTCGAATGAGGAGGGCGTTGATCCCGTGGGATCGGCGGTGGGCCAGCGCGGCACGCGCGTCATGGCGGTGACGAACGAACTCGGCAACGAGAAAATCGACATCATCGAGTGGTCGGAAGATCCGGAGAAATTCATAGGAAACGCGATCTCTCCGGCGAAAGCGAAACTCGTCGAAATTCTTCCCCGGCGCGAGGCGCGCGTCCTCGTCGCGGAAGATCAATTGAGTTTGGCGATCGGCAAGGGCGGGCAGAACGTTCGGCTTGCGGCAAAGCTTACGGGCTGGAAGATCGACGTCAGGTCGCAGTCGAATCCTGATGAGGTCTTGGAGGGGGGAATCGCCTCGGCGGAGGAAGAGGCCTCTCCTCCTGAAGCAAAAGCGCAGGATGAGGAATCGGAAAAATCCGAACCGGAAGAACAACCAAAGGAAAAAGAAAACGTCGAGGAATAATAAAAGAAAAATATTCGTCATGTTTAAAAAAATAAAAACAAAGTTGATAGTAGCGGGAGCCGCGCTCGCGTCTTTTGCGGCGCTCACGCCGAGCGCTCATGCGAGCGAAGCAGATCTCCTGCTTCCCGACCTGAAGTCGGTGTCGTTTCTCGGTATGACGGGATATGGACTTCTTATGATCGGCATCGCCGTGTGCATCCTGGGGATGATATTCGGATTCGCAATGTTCATGAAAACCAAGAACCTTCCGGTACACCGCGCGATGAAAGAAATTTCGGAGCTGATCTACGAGACCTGCAAGACGTATCTCGTGACGCAGGGAAAGTTCCTTATGATTCTCGAGGCCTTTATCGGAGTCATTATCGTCGTCTACTTCGGACTGCTCCAGCATTTTGAAGCGACAAAGGTGATTGTCATTCTCCTTTTCAGCATTCTCGGTATTTTGGGAAGCTACGGCGTGGCGTGGTTCGGCATCCGTATCAATACGTTCGCGAATTCGCGGACGGCATTTGCGGGACTTAGAGGAAAACCCTACCCCACCTATGAAATTCCGATGCGGTCGGGAATGAGCGTGGGAACGCTCCTTATCAGCACCGAACTTTTGGCAATGCTCGCGATTCTTCTTTTTGTCCCCGATGACTATGCGGGCCCCGTGCTTATCGGTTTCGCGATTGGAGAGTCCCTGGGCGCCGCGGCACTTCGGGTAGCGGGTGGCATCTTTACAAAGATCGCGGACATCGGTTCCGACCTAATGAAGATCGTCTTCAAAATAAAGGAGGATGACGCGCGAAACCCGGGCGTTATCGCCGACTGCACAGGAGACAATGCGGGCGACTCGGTGGGTCCCACTGCGGATGGATTCGAAACCTATGGTGTGACGGGTATAGCGCTTATCACTTTTATCCTCCTTGCGGTCGCGGGCGCAATCACACAAGTCCAGCTTCTGGTCTGGATTTTCGCAATGCGCATCATGATGGTAGTAACCAGTATTGTTTCATACGCCTTAAATAACGTGTTCGCGCGATCGAAATATAAGACGGCGGATACAATGAACTTCGAACTTCCGCTCACGACTTTGATCTGGCTTACCTCGTTCATCTCGATTGCGGTAACGTATCTTGTTTCATATCTCTTGATTCCTGGCCTGGGCGACGGGACGCTCTGGTGGAAACTTGCAACGGTCATCAGCTGCGGAACACTTGCAGGCGCCCTGATCCCCGAACTCGTGAAAGTATTTACCTCGACGAACTCGACACACGTGAAGGAGATTTTGAGCTCATCCCGCGAAGGGGGAGCATCCCTGAATATTCTCTCGGGGCTTACCGCCGGTAACTTCAGCGCATACTGGATCGGCTTTGCGATTGTCGCGCTTATGGGCATCGCCTTCGGGGTGAGTACGCTCGGATTCGGCGAACTCATGATTGCGCCGTCTGTCTTCGCCTTCGGTCTTGTGGCATTCGGATTCCTGGGACTGGGGCCCGTCACAATCGCGGTTGATTCGTACGGTCCCGTGACGGACAATGCCCAGTCGGTATATGAACTTTCGATGATTGAGACGCTCCCGAACGTCAAGGAAGAAATCAAAAAAGATTTCGGATTCGATCCCGATTTCGAACGAGCAAAAGAATATCTTGAAGAGAACGACGGTGCGGGAAACACCTTTAAGGCGACCGCGAAGCCGGTCTTGATCGGCACGGCGGTCGTGGGCGCGACGACCCTCATCTTCTCGATTATCATGCTTCTCACCGAAGGGTTGAAACCAGAGCTTGTGAGCAATCTCTCGCTCTTGAATCCGCTCTTCCTCTTGGGACTTACGACCGGAGGCGCGATCATCTACTGGTTCAGTGGCGCCTCGATGCAGGCAGTAGTAACTGGCTCGTACCGCGCGGTTGCGTTTATTAAAGAAAAGATAAAACTCGACGGAAGTTCCACGAAGGCGTCTATCGAGGACTCAAAACGGGTTGTAGAAATCTGCACGCAGTTCGCACAGAAGGGAATGTTCAATATCTTCCTTGTGGTATTCTTCAGCGCGCTTGCGTTTGCCGCGCTTGATCCCTACTTTTTCATTGGCTACTTGATTTCAATTGCGATCTTCGGCCTCTATCAGGCGATCTTTATGGCAAACGCAGGAGGCGCGTGGGACAATGCGAAGAAACTTGTGGAGACCGAGCTTAAAGAAAAAGGAACCGAACTTCATGCGGCGACGGTCGTGGGAGACACGGTAGGGGATCCCTTTAAGGACACCTCATCCGTCGCGCTAAATCCGATCATCAAGTTCACGACGCTCTTTGGACTCTTGGCGGTTGAGCTCGCGATCACCTTGCCGCGCACGACAAGCACGATTCTCGCGATCGTCTTTTTCCTGATTTCCGCGATCTTCGTCTGGCGCTCATTTTACGGAATGAGAATCAAGACGAATAGCTGATCTATAGATATTAGAGGCCGGGCTTCCTCATGGAGGCCCGGCCTCTTAGTTTTAGAAATATTTCGGCGCAGACAAAATGAATTGTCCGCGCCTACTTTTAATTAAATTTTGCATCTACTATCCTGGATCCGAAGCCAAATTCCTTTACCCCATATCTTTCTATCCTTACAGTTTTTAGGTTGGAATAGGACGAGCTAACAGATGCCCATTTCTCACCAAGATATTTTTCTCTTTCTTCCGGCAATGGTATTTTCCAATCATTTTCCGGGAACGCAATTCTGAGTGATCCCACGCAGTCGGTGTGAACGGTTAGCACCACGTATTTCGTAGTGTCGCCGGACTTTAAAAACAAACGCGTAATTACTGGGATTTCAGCGACCTGATACCACCCACTAGAAAGTTTGAAACGGCCGTTTAGTAGTTCGTCGCTGTCATGGTAAGAAATTGTTTTTTGTTTTGTTTCGTTCACAATTTCTTCTATGGAAGAAGTAGTGGCTTGGTCGAGAACGATAAGAGGAAGAAACGAAAGGAGTCCAAGCCCGGCCATGAAGTAGAGCCTCCTGCCGTAAGGTATTTTTTTGTTGCTTATGATGACACCAGCAGAAAACGAAAACACTATCATAAAGAAGATGGAAACGAGCCAGATTATAGGATTGGTGTACATAGTAACCTCCGTTGAAAAATTCTAAGAAGATTATATCATTTTTGAGCATTTACGTCAATCTTCCCCGAAACCTCATAAAACCTGTACTATTCGAGGTATGGAGTTAAAGGGAAAGAAAGTTTTAATAATGGGTTTGGGGACGCTCGGTGGCGGCATCGCGAGCGCGAAGTGGTTCGTTTCGCACGGCGCGAAGGTAACGGTAACTGACCTTCGTACCGAAAAGGAGTTAAAAAGTTCACTCGCCGAGCTTGGGTATTTCAAAAAACAAGGCGTTCGAAGGGGTACTATGACGCGTCATAGTACCCATGGAAAGATCGTAGAATTCGTACTGGGAAAACATCGAGGAGAGGATTTCAAAAATAACGACATAGTCGTCGTAAATCCGGCAGTACCCCGCGAGAGTAAGTATCTCGCGATTGCGAGAAAAGCGGGGAAAACAATAGTGAATGATGCAAAAATATTTTTTGACCTGGTACAGAATCCTGTCGTTGCCGTAACCGGCACGAGGGGGAAAACGACGACCGCGAACTGGGTTGCATATTTTCTGAAGTCGAAGTATCCAAGTACGACCGCCGGTGGAAATTCCTCAGAGACAGCGCTTCTCTCGCTCATCGGAAAATTGAGGAACAAGAAAGTGCCTGCGGTGGTTGAACTTTCCTCGTGGCAGCTTGAACTTTTGGATAAGGCATCACGCGGTCCTGATATAGCTATTATTACCAACATCTACCCCGATCACCTGAATCGCTACAAGAACATTCGCGATTACGCCTCCGCAAAAGCGAACATTTTTTCAAGACAGACCTCTTCACAAAAACTCATTCTTAATTTCGATAACGCGTGGACAAGATTCTTTCTTTCGAAAAAACCGAAGGCGGGGGTGTTGTTCTTTTCTTCAAAACCGCTTCCGAAAAGCAAAGAAGGAATTTTCGTTTCAAGAGATCAGGTAATTCTAAGGGTAAGAGAGCGGGAGAAAACCGTTCTCGATGAAAAAGAGTTCGAGATGCTACGAACGAAAGGGGAGCACAATATTCAAAACTTCCTCGCGGCTGCACTTGCGGCATCTCTCGCGGGAGTTTCGATCGCCGCGATAAGAAAAAGATTAAAGATACTTCCCGATATTCAGTATCGTGAGGAAACTGTGCTTAAAAAAAAGGACCTCCTTGTGGTAAACGATTCGGCGGGTACCTCACCGGATGCGGTAATCGCGGCGATTAGGCGCTTCAGAAACCAAGGGAATCTGATTTTGATTACGGGAGGTACGGACAAAAATCTCGACTTTAAACCGCTTGCGAGGGAAATAAAAAGAACACTAAAACCCGACCAGGTTTGGTTTCTGAATGGCAGCGCCACGAAAAAGCTGATCTCGGAGTTAAAGAAATTGAAGTATTTTTTGGGCGGCCACCCGATGGTCTACGAAGATCTGCAGGAGATAATAAGAAGAATTAGGAATAATGAATTAGGAATTAAGAAAACGGAGTCCACGATTCATAATTCCAGATTCGTAATTCTCTTCAGTCCGGGGGCGGCGAGCTTCGAGAAGTTCAAAAACGAATTCGACAGAGGGGAGAAATTTAATATATACTTAAAGGAACTTTTTGGGAGTAGGTGATGCTTAAAAAATTGAAAATCTTCCTGAAGGAATTCAAGAAGATTAAAGCCCCGGACTGGGAACGAATGTTTTGTCTGGGCACGATGAGGTTTCCGGTTTAGTTCAGACCGAGATAACAAAAAGTCCTGCTTGGTAATTCTTGCAGGACTTGCTTTTGCTCTACTTTATATTTCTAGTCTGCGGTTTTTACTTTCAGCTTCTTCATCTTCTGGCGATTCAGGCGCGGCATCTTGATCGTAAGTACTCCGTTTTTGAGTGTCGCCACGGACTCCTCGGGATCTACTTCGTGAGGAAGGATAATCGATCGCGAAAACGTTCCCCAGAAAAGTTCTTGATAGAAGTAGTCCTTATCCTCGATCTCCTTTTTCCTTTCTCGCGTGCCCTTGATCGTCACCGACTCGGTCGTGATGTTCACCTCGAGATCGTCGTCATCGACGCCCGCAACCGTCGATTCAACTACCACGTAGTCGCCGTCCTGGTATACATCCACGGTAAGCGTGCCTTCTCCCTCGTCGGCAGAATTATCTTCCGAGAGGTTCTTTTCGGTTACTTTGAGCGGCATTGGCTGACTTTTTACCTTCGCAAGCTCCACAAAAATATCTTTTTTCTCTTCTTTTTCCATATTCCAAGTATATCACACCCTCCCAGTAGTAGAAACTCGATTATAAATAGTTTTCTCTATCTTTATTCTCCAAAACCACCCATTTGATCACTGGAAGTGATACTACCTTCTCACTCCGAAGAATAATTATCGAGTTTTCACTACTGGGCCCTCTTCAGTTTCTCGAAGTCGGTGAGAATGATGATTGCGGCTATCACGAGGAAAAAGGTGGGGTAGAATACGTGCGAATCCTGAAACTGATATACAAGGAGGTTAAAGATTGCATGAATCGCCGTCGCGAGGAGTATTCCGAATCCGATACGGTGCTCCATGTGTTCAAAGTGGCCGAGTGCCCAGTAATACCCCAGAGCGCCCGAGGCAATCGCGTGAAGAAGCGTCGCGCCGATAAAGCGAAGCCCGAGCGTGCTCACCGCGGTCAAGATTCCGGTGAAGCTTGCGAGCGGAAGGTTACTCCACGTGATAAAGAAATTTTCCACCGTCGCGAACCCGAGTGCCGCAACAATCATATAAATCATTGCATCGATCGGTTCGTCGAACGCCTTGTTGTGTCCCACGGCGAGGTGTGCGGCAGTGAACTTAAACACCTCCTCGATAAGTGCGAGTCCTATCACGATGAATATCAGGTTGTTAAGTGAAGGAAAGAGAACATCTTGGAAGAGAAGCTGAAGTGAGAGCACCGGTACGCTGATTAAAGCACCCGTGAAAAACACCTTTACAATAAGCGTCTTCGGTTCGGGGTGATTATCTTCCTTAAGAAAGAAAATAAGCCATATGATCGCGGGAATGGCGGAAAGGACGAATATAACGAGAAAGTGAAGAAAAGAATCCACTTTAGTTAATATTAAGTATATCTCAGGGAGAGAAAAACAAAAAGAAAAATCGGGCGCTCCGGGCCGACAAGGCCCAAGTCTTACCCTCTTTTCTTTTTGTTTTTTTCTTCCAAGTTACCATTTCTCCACAATAAGAAGTGAGGAAACGTGAGGGAATTCTTTGTAGATTGTCTCGGTGATGAAGGGGAGAAAAGGATGAAGAAGTTTCAATGATTCTTTGAGTGTATAGAGAAGTATTATCTGCGTGTTTTTTCTAAGTTTCTCGTCTTCCATTTGTTTTTTCGAAATCTCGAGATAGCGATCGCAGAACTCGTGCCAGAAGAAATCGTAGAGTTCATGAAGCGCTCTTGAAAATTGGAACGATTTGATGTATTTTCCGGTGTTCTTTTTGGTTTTCTCGAGCGCCTTCAAGATCTTCGTATCCGCCTTCGTTTTTCCCGTCGGTTTTTTATTTGTGGTTTTTTGTTTTAAACCTTTCGTCTGTTCCAGTACAAACCGGCTCGCGTTCCAAATTTTATTGGTGAATTTTCTCCCTGCAATGACGGCTGCCTCGTCCCAGCGGATGTCTTGTCCCGATGCCTGCCAGATGACCGCAAATCTCGTCGCGTCGGCTCCATATTCGTCGACATACTTTAGAGGGTCGATACCCGTCCCGAGTGATTTAGACATGCGTTTCCCGTCCTTCGTGAGCACTGTTCCGTGGATGAGTACGTTTTGGAAAGGGACCTTTCCCATAAACTCTATTCCCGAAAAAATCATGCGTGCATCTCAGAGATTCAGAATTTCGCGGGCGTTCGAAACGAGATTGCCGGGGTAGTACTTCTTCTGATCTTCTTTCGAAAACCCCGCAAAGGGCCAGAGCGCGGACGAAAACCAGGTATCCAGGACATCGGGAGACTGCTCCATGTCGCACCGTTTGCAGAACGGGCATGTTTTTGGCTTCTCTTTCGCGACGATAAAGTTTATGTCGTTACTTTTTAAATTTAATTTCTTATCTTTTAACTCAGATTCCTGCTGGTTTTTACAAAACCAAACAGGAAGCTGATGTCCCCACCAGATTTGTCTTGAGATGGTCCAATCTTTGATGTTCGAGAGCCACGAGATGTACATCTTCTCAAAGTTTTTCGGCTGGATTTTTACCTTCTTCTTTTTCACGGCATCGAGCGCTTGTTTCGCGAGATAGTTCATCTTCAAAAACCACTGTGTCGAGGGAATGGGTTCAATCGCATGTCCACACCGATAGCATACCGCGAGATTGTGCAAGTACGGTTCTTCTTTTTCGAGAAGCCCGACCGACTTCAGATCTTCTACAATCTTCTTTCGTGCTTCCTCCGTTTTCATTCCGGCATACTTTCCCGCTTTCTCGTTCATTCGTCCGCGTTCGTCGATTACCTGTACGAGCGGCAGATTGTGCCGGTTGCCGATCTCAAAGTCGGTAAGATCGTGCGCGGGAGTGACCTTCACCGCACCTGTGCCGAACTCCCTGTCGACGGCCTCGTCCGCGACCACGGTGATTTTATTTTTCTTTTTTGCGGGCATATCAAGCGACCCCTCGACCGAGAGTGACTCGATCTCGAGTTCTTTTCCGACATACTGCTTGTATTTCGGATCGCGCGGGTAAACCGCAATTCCTGTATCGCCGAACTTCGTCTCGGGGCGCGTCGTCGCGAGCGTGAAGGGGCCGTACTTTATGTAGTAAAGCATCGCCTGCTCTTCTTTATACTCGAGCTCGAGATCAGACAAACTCGTCTGGCACCGCGGGCACCAGTTTACCGTGCGAAGTCCGCGATACAGCACTCCTTTTTCGTAGTAATGAATGAACGCGTCTCGAACGTCCGCGGCGTAGGCTTTGTCCATTGTGAAGCGCGTGCGCGACCAGTCAGCCGAGAGGCCGAGTTTTTTGAGTTGTTCCAAAATCTTTCCGCCGTATTCTTTTTTCCACTCCCACACGCGCTCGACAAACTTCTCGCGTCCGAGATCAAAGCGCGTTGTTCCCTCCTTCTTCAGTTGCTTCTCGACGACATACTGTGTTGCGATGCCCGCATGGTCGGTGCCGGGGAGCCAGAGTGTCCGCAATCCTTTCATGCGATAATAGCGGATGAGAATATCGGGAGTAGTATTATCCAACGCGTGCCCCATATGGAGTGTTCCCGTGACGTTCGGGAGGGGCATATACACTACGAAATTTTTAATTTTTGAATTTTTAATTTTTAAATCGGAACGCACGGGAAGATTATCAGGATTGAAATAACCGGACTTCTCCCACAAGCCATAGATTTTGGATTCGGTCTCTTTCGGATCGTAGGGTTTGGAAAAATCAGCACTCATAGCTCCCATTATGGCCTATTTTCTTCTCAAAAGGAAGCTATAACACGTTTTCACAAGCGTAGGGGAGTGTTATATAAGTTCAAATTCGCCTGCGCGGTAATACGGCGATTTTTTTCGGAGATAATAAACGTATCCAGTAACATCGATCGTAGAGGCATTCAATATTAGGAGGAGTATGTAGTTTCATGCTACGTTCACACCAAGTTATTTAGCCATGGCTTCTTAACTTAGTGTAAGTTATGTATACTATGTATATGAAACAAACGAGAGGTGGGCAAGGATTCGCGAGAGTAGTAAAAGAGAAGACGTTGCGGCGCGGCTCAAACGCACATCGGATCATGCAAGCCCTGGTAACCGGCGGAGGTATTTTACTGATTTCACTTGTTGCTCCTGCGGCCGGTGCTGGCATTGTAAAAAATTTCTTGGGAGGATACATGAAAAAGAAATATTTTGAGCGCGAGCGATTTTTGAATGACTTGCGAAATCTTCAAAAGAGAGAACTTATCGATTATCGGGAGTTATCTGACGGAACCGTGAAGATCACTCTTACGAAATCGGGAGAGAAAAAGACGCTCATGTATCGTTTGGATGATATGAAGCTTCGGAAACCCGCGAAGTGGGACAAAAAATGGCGCTTGGTGATTTTCGATGTTCCGGCAAGCAACAAGCGGGCGCGTGACGCATTCGGGAGAGCGTTAAGAAAACTCGAATTTCACCCGCTCCAGAAAAGCGTTTATAGTTCACCCTATCCCTGCGAGGACGAAATTGAATTCGTCGCCTCCGTGTTCGACATAAGACAGCACGTTCTTGTTTTGGATGTGAGTAGTTTTGAAGGAGAAGAGAAGCTTATCCACCGCTATCTCGGTCATTAAGGGATAAAAGGCAGAAAAGATGATTATGCAATTTACACCAAGTTATTTAGCCATGGCTAAATAACTTGGTGTAAGTGAGAAAAGAAAAAAGAAGCAGGAAGAATTATAAAGAGAGATTCGCTTGTGCCGTGATACGGCGATTTTTTTTACGGAGATAAGAAATATATCCCGCGACGCCGATCATGACGCCATTATCGGTGTTGAAATCCATAGGCGGCGCTATAAAACTAATTTTTAATTTTTTACTCTCAATTTCCAGTTTTTCACGGAGTGAGACATTCGCCGCGACACCGCCGGAGAGGAAAATTGATTTCGATTTATACTCTTTCGTTGCCCGCACTGTTTTTGTGACGAGTACCTCAAGCGCTGCTTCTTGAAATGATGCGGCTACGTCAGCCCCCAATTCTTGGGAGACCCGGCTTCCTGCCAGAGGCCGGGCCTCCTTGTGGTCTCGGAGGTAATAGAGCACCGATGTTTTGAGGCCGGAATAGCTGAAATCATAGCTCTTGTCGTGAATCATCGGGCGGGGGAATTCGATCGCGTGCGGATTCCCCTGCTTCGCGAGTCTCTGGATCTCGGGGCCTCCGGGATAGGGGAGATCAAGCATCTTCGCCACCTTATCGAACGCCTCGCCGACCGCATCATCTCTTGTTTCGCCAAGTTTCTTCCATTTTGTAAGCGAGTCCATCTTGAGAAGAATGGTGTGCCCCCCGCTTACAATAAGCGCGATTGCGGGGAAGAGACGGGAATTAGGAATTAGGAACTTTGAATTAGGAGTTTCAGTTTTTTGCGCGAGCAAGAAACTGTAGAGGTGCCCCTCCAAATGGTTTACCCCGACCAGCTTCGATTTTTTATTTTTCTTCTTCAGATTCTTGTATAACTCCTTCGCGAAGTTCACACCCGTCCAGAGTGCGGGCTCGAGTCCGGGACCAACCGTTACCGCGATTGCATCCAATGCGAGGAGGCCCGGCCCCCACGAGTGGGAGGCCGGGCCTCCAATTATTTCCTCAAACACAATCGGCAAATTCTTAAGATGTTCGCGCTTCGCGAGGTTCGGGACGACGCCGCCCCACGGGCGGTGCACCTCGATTTGAGATGAGATGACGTTCCCCAAAATTTTGAATCGAGGCGCGCTTAAGGCACCCGTCGCTTCAAGTAAGGCAAGGGCCGTCTCATCGCAACTTGTTTCGATCGCAAGAATATGCACCCTACAATTGTTATCTGAAGTGAAGAAAGAATCAAACTTCCTTGTTTACGGCAGGAGGTATATAATAGAAAAATGATTCAACCTTTTTTTGTGTTTAGTGATTGGGGCCTTCTCGCCCTGCGTTTCGTGCTCGGTCTTATCATGCTCCGCCATGGATGGCCGAAGGTAAAGGATCTGAAGAGCACTGCCTCTTTGTTCGAGGCGATGGGATTCAAGCCCGCAAAGTTCTGGGGCCCACTCGTCGCGTTTCTTGAGTTTGTGGGCGGCATTGCGCTTATTCTCGGAGTCTTCACTCAGATATTTGCAATCCTCTTCTTTATCGAGTTTGTCGTCGCGGTTCTTAAAGTGACGGGAAAGAAAGGACTGATGGGAGGATACGAGTTCGATCTCCTGATCTTAGCGGCGCTCCTCGCGCTTATTGTGCTCGGCGGCGGCTCCTTTGGTGCCGATTCCTTTTTCGGACTTCTTCTTTACTAGGAAAAGTCCTTTTTCTTTATGACTCGCTTTTGGGAAATATTGCCTGGTGCCGTCGCGTGGGGCACTATCTTCCTTTTACTCATTCTTTCGTGGCAGGCGCCCGTCTTCGTAGTCATATTCATCCTTCTCTACGATCTATACTGGCTCTTAAAGCTTATCTACCTCTTTTTTCACCTTCGTTTTTCGTTTGCAAAGATGCGCGCGAGTATGAAGATGAGTTGGCTCGAAAAACTCAGATCGGAGAAGCGGGGAACATGGGAGGACATTCATCATCTTGTGATATTTCCGATGTATCACGAGCCGCACGATCTGGTGCGTGAGAGTTTCTTGAGTTTGGCAGATTCGAATTATCCGAAAGACAGATTATTCGTGGTGCTTGCAATTGAGGCACGCGGGGGGGCGGCCGATCGGGAGGTTGCGGAAAAGATTAAAGAGGAGTTCGGATCATCTTTCAAATCTCTGTCGATCGTAGTTCATCCCGATACTATCGAAGGAGAGCTCAAGGGAAAGAGTGCGAATGTCACGTGGGCGGCGCGCCAAGTGGTGCGGGATGTGATCGATCCTTCCGGTATCCCGTATACAC
>DAIDBF010000071.1 GCA_027310235.1 bacterium
ACCGAATATGGCGCTGGTGTTTGGTCGGAGAGAATGAGACTGACAAACGAAGGCAACGTCGGCATCGGGACGACGACGCCGGGTAGCACGTTAACTGTTCTTGATTCAGGAACTTCAATACAATCTCTGGGAACGATAGGAACTGGTTTTTCTTTACTAAGATCAGATAGTAAGGTCGGGTTGAGCTTAGGGTATGTTGCTCAAAATAATGGAGATTTCTATCTACAAACTCAAAGGTTAGATGGTGCGACGGCAAGTAATTTCCTGATTAATCCCAATGGTGGCAATGTCGGCATCGGGACGACGGCGCCGGGATATTCACTTGATGTGGTTGGTACTACTAAATCATCCAGTTTTACTGATGGTTATATTACGATGGGTCTTGCTCAAATCAATAGGAACGGAGGAGCGGTCGAGCTGCAATATGGCGGTGTTGGTGATGTAAATATTTTTGGAAGCACGGCATACCCGATAAAATTCCAAACTAATACCGGCAACGTCGGCATCGGGACGACCAGTCCTACTTACAAGCTCGACGTTGCCGGTAGCTTCCGTGCTGTGGTTGGAAATAGCAGTGTTCAATATGACTCAAGCGGAAATGTAATAATCAGTCTCTAACGGTCTGTATCACGGATAGGCGTTGGAAGTGTTCATTTTCCGAAAATCGTGATATAGAACCCAGTTCTATCCGTGAGGCAGACCTTGCGCATCGAACCTCTTCCACGACTGCTCAAGACGAAACATCTTGCCGCGCACATCGAGGTATTTCTTGATGAGGTCATTCACGAGGTCGGGATCGAGCGCCCCGGTGCCGATATCGCCTTTATTTTTAGTATCTTTACCTTTTTTACTGTTACACAGTTTGGAGTTCAACACCGGCGCAACTTCGGCACCGGGCGTTCCAGCGCTGAAGTTGCTCCTGCCTTTGGCATCGTTCCGTTCAGAGCCTCTGGCCTGTACAATCTCGGCACCGGGACCACCATAAATTCCGACGGCTTCCTCGAGATACACCACCATCTTATTGCACCCCGCCATCGCGCGCTCGAGAAGTGCAATGCCTCCGCCTTTGTCCGCAAAACGCATCGAGTGCGCTTCGGCAATCAAAAGCGGTATAGAAAGCGCGCATTGCATCATACCCTCAAGTGCGAAAAAGTCGGGAATCGCATTTTTTATCGAAGAAGTGATGGTAACGGCGCACGCAAGTGTTTTTGCGTATACTTCGAGGTCGCGGAAGCTCCGCATCGGTTTCTTAGGATAAAATATATACGAACGCTTCTGATTCATGAAAAACTATCGCGCTTATCCCAAACAAAAAAACGCCGGAGACTCCCCTCAGTCGGCGTTTTTTCTCTCATCAACCCCCTTCTTTAATTCCACTTTGAGCAGCGGGAGATCATCGCATACCGTTTTCCACACCGCATCAATATCCACATCAAAATATTCATGAATGAGCTTATTCCGCATATCACCGACGTCCCGCCAGGGAATATTCTTTGTCCCGCTTTTGTATTCCTCGGAAAGATGGCGTGATGTTTCACCGACAATCTCAAGCTCGCGCACCACTGCGTTCCGCATCATTTCCCTCTTCGTGAATTCTTCAAATGAGACACCGGCAACATATCGTTCAATGGACGTTATCGCATCAAGCATATGCCTGATATACAAGAGATCATCTCTCATAGATCGGCTTCACTTCGCGGAGTACTGAGTCGCGAAGGTAGGGCGAGAGCGCTCTTTCCGTTACGAGATCGACCGGTCTTCCGATACGCTCTGAAAGCTCCCGCTCGATTCGAACAAGATCAAACAAACTCTTCCTCGTCGTAAAGCGCACGAGGATATCAATGTCACTTTTTTCAGTCTGCTCGCCGCGAGCGAACGAACCGAAAATACCGACAAATTCGAAATGATTGGCAGCAAACATCGGCATTATTTTATTTTTTATATCCTCCAACTGTTCCATGTTTTGCATTATACCACTCGAATATCCTTTTATACAATCGGCGCCCGACGTTTCCCCGGCGGCGCGGTCACTGCTTCGAGCGGCCGCGCGATACCCACCTTGAGTTCCGCACTCCATTTCTTCTTTCGCGCTTTCCCGCCGCGCTTCGTTTTTTTCATCACGACGTGGAGCGGATAGAACTCGAAATAATGCGTATCGTCGAACCACGCACACACGAATTCGTAAAGCCGGAGCCCCGTGAGCCGCGAGAGGGCGAGCGCGTACCATGTGAGTTGTTCGATCGGCCGCTCCTTCTCCGCACGGGGCTTGTAGTCGAGAATATGCACCTGCCCGTTCCGCACCTGGAGGAAATCGACGTGTCCCGTGATCAAAATTCGGCGTCTTGATTTTTTCCACTCCTCAAACCCCGCAATCTCGAACCCCAAGGCGCGCTGGAGATGTTCCATATCTTCGCCGGTGATGTAGACCGGCACCTCGCTTGCAACCGTTACGGAATCCGTCGCGATCATAAACCGCTGGAGCGCCTCGTGCCGAAACTTATTCTCTTTTACCGCTTGGAGCACGAAATGCGAGATTCTGGTCGCATAGTTTTCTTTTGCGCGAAGATAGACGCCATCGTAATTGAATCGCTGTTTTACTTCCGAAATACGTTCGCCTTCCTGGAAATAATGGTGCGGGGTTTCCGCGGACACCGACTCGAGATAGTCGCGCAGCCGTTCGAATTTCCGGTGCTTAAAATCCTCGAGAATCAGATTCAGTTTCGCGCGATGGTAGCGGAAGCGGTAGGTTTGGCGGTGTGCCATCGAGGTCAACACGACCGCCTCGCGCGGCGCGAAGCGCTTCATGGCAAACTCACGAAGGCGCGAGTAGCGGCATAGTTCGCTGAATTCCGCGGTCCAATCGGAGATGGTGGCTGGGGGAACGGTAATGGAGAATTTTTGCGCAAGAATCGAGGACGTTTGCACCAGTGAACAGCCGAGGTAGTAGTATTGAAGCGCCTCGATCACGATAAAGAGCGGATACCGTTTTCCTTTGATGAACTGGGCGGTAAACGTTTTTTTACACGCGCGACAGAGATACAATTGAACGATTTCGAGTTTCTTTTTCCGTACCCCGCGTTTTACGAAATGCTTCGAGGCACAATACGGACATGACTCGGCGAAGGGTTCTTGCGCGGGAAGAGGATCTGGGGCGGCGGGATGAAGCGAGCGTTCGGCGCTGGATACGGAGTGCCGCACCGCGGCCAGGCCAGTTTTAAGATATATGAAGAAATGACCGAATGCCGCTTTCGCGCGGGAAAATATGCCAGGCATGTAATTATCAAATTCCCTTTGCGCCATTCGGTCAACCACAGAATTATCGAGGCCGGGCCTCGATAGATTAAAGGAAAACCCTCTCGCCTCTCAGGGTGGGAGGTTCGTGTTATAAGTACAGAAATGGTATAATATCATGAAGCAATGCGAACATTTTTTATTTTGTGCGCAACATTCATTCTTACCGTAATGAGCGCTGGTGCGGCGTACGCGCGTAATTTTATTATCCAAAATGCCACCACCTCCTCGCCCTATTTCATGGTGAATGGCACAAGCGGTTATATCGGCATCGGCACCTCGACTCCCGCCGGCCGCCTCGATGTTGCGAACGGAAGCATCGTGAATGTCGGCACCCCCATCAATCCGCTTGATGCCGCGACGAAGAACTATGTGGATTCCTCCGTAGGAAGTTTCTGGGTCGCGAATGGGACGAGTATCTACAATGCAAACGCAGGCAACGTCGGCATCGGGACGACAAATCCGGGGTATCCATTAGTAGTTCAGGTTGGCAGTGATGCAAGGATATCAATAAATCAGACGTCTAACAATAATTACGGATATAACCTTTCATACAACGGAACGAGGCAGTGGGATATATATTCAAATGGAAGTGGCGGTGATCTCAATTTTTATAGCCAGACAGCAGGAAACGCAATGACGATTCTTCAATCTTCTGGCAACGTCGGCATCGGGACGACGGGGCCAGGATCTAAGTTGGATATTCGAGGAGGAGAATTAAATCTTCAATCAAGTGGAAATTATAGTAGCGGAACCACAGGAATATATTTCGGTTCAGCTGATGCCGGTGGACTTTTCAAACTAGATTATACTGGAGATTCTTTATCTTTCAAAAATAGCTGGAGTGAATACAGAGACCAATTTGTTTTAAGTCGAGCTAATGGAACTTTGAATGCATGGTTTACCGGCAACGTCGGCATCGGGACGACGAGC
>DAIDBF010000047.1 GCA_027310235.1 bacterium
TCGAAGAGGTGTACGAGCCCTTTCTTATGAAACTGGGGCTTCTTCACAGGACCCCCTCAGGGCGCATTGCGACCGAACTCAGCTACAAGCACCTGAACATTCCCCGGGACGCAAAACTGCTCTAAAATACATACATGATAACGAGCAGAACAAGCGTTTCTCCGCGCGAAACGAGGCGTGAGGGCGCCTTTCTTGCAAAGGAGCTTCTGAAACACCGGGACCAAAAGCCGATCATAATAACACTCGAAGGAGAGCTCGGTGCCGGCAAGACAACGTTTGTAAAGGGATTTGCGCGGGAATTGGGGCTAAAACGCACTATTACAAGCCCAACCTTCCTTATCGTCCGCCATTATGCCTTACGGGGCTTCCTTAAACATTTTTTTCACATCGATGCGTATCGCATTAAAAACATTAAAGAAACAAAGGCACTCGGACTCAAGGATATATTTTCAACTCCGGAGAGCGTTACGCTCGTCGAGTGGCCCGAACATGTTCGCGGCGCACTTCCCCGAGACACAGTACACATTTTTTTAGAACACGGAAAGAAAGAGCGAGAACGAATTATTCGCGTCGCCGCAAAAAAGAAAGAAAAATGAAAAAACTTCTTCTCATTGATGCAAACTCGCTGATCCACCGATCGTTCCACGCGCTGCCGCCGCTTACCTCTCCGAAAGGAAAACCCGTGGGCGCACTCTACGGTCTCGCAGGCGCACTTCTTAAGGTTCTTAAGGAACAGAAGCCGGATTATATCGCGGCGGCATTCGATCGTCCGGAACCCACCTTCAGAAAAGAAATGTTCGAGAAATATAAAGCGCACCGCCCCGAGACGCCCGAGGAACTTGCCGAACAACTCGGGGAAGCGCGCACGCTCTTCGATCAATTCAATATTAAAACGTTCGACGAAAGGGGTTTTGAGGCGGACGACATAATCGGAACGCTCGCCGAACGATTCAGAAAGGAAGGGGAATTAAAGATTATTATTTTGACCGGAGATCTCGATACGCTCCAGCTCGTAGAAGACGAGAAGGTTGTGGTCGTAACACCGAAGCGCGGCGTAAGCGAAACCGTCGAGTATAACGAAACGGCCGTCCGCGAGCGCTACGGACTTTCGCCGAAGCAGATCCCCGACTATAAAGGGCTTGTGGGTGACGCGTCGGACAACATTCCCGGCGTGAAGGGAATCGGCCCCAAGACCGCAGCAACCCTACTTCAGGAATTCGGGACAATCGAGCACCTTTTCAAAAACATGAAGAGGGCGGACAAGCGGGCCCCTAAAGTTCTTCCTTTTAAAGAGATTGCGTGTATCTCGAAGGAACTAGGAACCATCCGTACGGACGCACATGTTTCCGCGACGCTTCACGACATCGCCAGCAAGTCGCCATTCTCGAAAAAACTCGCAGGATATTTTGAAGAAAAAGGATTTATGAGTTTATTGGGACGCCTTCCTCAGGCACAAGAAGAAAAAGATGTTCCGGAAACCGATCGCTCGCCCGAAGAAAGTATAAAAGAGGTGGAGGTTGAGGGTATTAATGTCGCGTGGGCATGGAAACCGATCCTCAAAGAACGGATGCAAGCGGAAGAACGGATTCCTCAGAAGCTTTTTGATTGTTCTGTTGCGGGCTGGCTTCTTGCGCCCGAAGAAACCGATTTTTCGGAAGCGGCACTTAAAAGAAAGTTTCTAAAACATAAGGGCGGCAAAGACGAGCTCCGCGAGCTGTTTCTAATTCTTAAAAACGCGATTACAAAAGAGGGGCTCGGGCGCGTGTGTTATGAGATCGAGATGCCCCTCATTGAGGTTTTGGCGCACATGGAGCTTTGGGGGATACAGCTCGATAGGAAAAAGCTCGAGGGGCTCTTTCTTGAAGCGACACACGAACTGAACGACACCGCAAAAAAAATCTACGGGCTGGCGGGCGTAGTATTCAATATCAATTCTCCCCAACAAGTGGGCGAGGTGCTCTTTAAAAAACTCGGGGTACAGGACGCGAAAATCAAAAAAACGAGGACGGGGCAGTATTCGACCTCGGAAGAAACACTTTTCGCGCTTAAAGGGAAAAATCCGATTATCGACCTCCTTCTCTCATACCGAGAGACGTCAAAAATAAAATCGACATATTTCGAGCCGCTTCTCGCACTCATCGGGAACGACGGACGCGTGCATACTACTTTTATCCAGACCGGAACGTCCACGGGGCGGCTCGCTTCCGAAAAGCCGAATCTCCAAAATGTCCCTCAGGAGTCAAGGTGGGCTCCCGGGCTCCGCAGTGCGTTCGTCCCCGAATCGGGATGGAAATTCTTCTCGCTTGATTATTCCCAGCTGGAGCTCCGTCTTCTTGCACATATCACGAAAGACGCGAATCTCGTTCGTGCATTCCAAAAAGGCGAGGATATCCACACCCTTACCGTGTCGCGCGTACTCGGCGTTCCCGAAGCGCGCGTGACGCCGGAGCTGCGCCGCATCGGAAAAACGCTGAACTTCGGCATAATCTACGGCATGGGACCGAGAGCATTCGCAAAGACAAGCGGTGTTTCAATCGAAGACGCCTCACGTTTTATAAAGAGATATTTCGAAGAGTTTCCTAATATTAGAGAATGGCAGGAATCATCAAAAGAACAAGTGAAGAAGAAGGGTTATGCGGAAGATTTTTTAGGAAGAAAGCGCTGGTTTTCGGGGAGTATCAACTCACGAAATCCCGGAGTGTTCGCCGAAGTGGAGCGGGCGGCGATTAATATGCCGATCCAGGCGCTCGAAGCGGAGATCGTGAAAATAGCAATGCGGGAGACTTATAATCTTCTCCAAAAAAACGGGTGGCTTGGAACGAAGGCAAGACTGCTTTTAAGCATCCACGACGAATTGCTCTTCGAAATCCGCGATGATATTCTGAAAGAGGCAAGGGGCCATCTCACGAAAATCCTGGAATGTGTTTTCCCTCTTGACGTCCCTCTCGTGGTCGAGGGTGGCACAGGAACGAACTGGGAATTGCTCCATCTATGAGTCCCGTTAGAAATCGCGATCGCAATTTCTAGGGAAACATGATATACAAAAACAAAATAATGAGTCAAAATTACAAACATAAACAAGATTGCCTGATCGCAATCTATTTCTAACGGGATGAACGAACAACAACAATCTTTCTCGATGCTTCTAAGGGAAATACGAACCTACCTCGGTCCGCGCGGACTGATGCTTCTCGGATGCGCCGTGCTTTCCTGGCTTTTGGCGCTTCTTCTCTCCGCGTTCTTCCTTCCCCTCCCCGTTTTACTCTCGGTTACGCTTCTTCTTATATTCGCCAGTATTTGCATTAGTATTGGATACCGCACGATCGCGCGATCCGGGGTCTCCGATAAAATAAAAAACACGGAGCTTGGCGCGGTGGTGGAAAACATCCGGGACGGCGTCGTGGTGTACGACCCGAACTTCAGGGTCGTCAACATGAACCGCGCCGCGGAGAATGTGTTCGGCTTTTCGGCACACGAGGTGGTGGGAACCTTTATTACACCCGAACTCGTAAATAACGCCCACCTTCGGGTCTTTGCTCAGGTTATCTTCCCCTCGCTCGCTCCTTCAATTAATACTATATCGAGCGAGTGGCCCCAAATTATCGATCTCTCGTTCGAGGAACCCCATCTTGAACTCCATACGGTTTTGAATCGCATCGTCGACGAAAGGGGCGAGGTGCTTGGTTTTTTAAAGCTCATCACCGACGTCACGCGGGAAAACACGATTCTCGAGTCGAAGGGAGAGTTTATCACCGTCGCCGCGCACCAGCTTCGCACGCCCCTCTCCGCCCTGAACTGGACGCTTGAGACCATACAAAAAACCCTTAAGGAGGGTGCGCCCGCGGACGCGGCTATAATTTCAAGCATCCAAGAGGGCTGGCAGCTTACGCAACGATCACTCAAGATTATTAATGATCTTCTTGATGCCGCAAGGATCGAGGAGGGAAAATTCGGCTTTCACGAAAAAGATCTCCCGCTCTCGGCATTTATAAAAACAATTACGGACGAAGCCGGAATATTTGCGAAAGAAAAAGAGATAACAGTCCGTTTTTCTTCCAACGCGAAGCAGGACACGGTATATGCGGATCAGGATCGTCTCGGGATTGCGATAAGCAACTTCATCGACAACGCGGTAAAATATAACTCCCGTGGCGGTTCCGTGGATGTGGATATGAGTCCCTCGTCTGATGGAAGATCACTCACAGTACGCATCGCCGATACGGGCATAGGAATCCCCAAGGAAGACCTGCAAAAATTGTCCCAAAAATTCTATCGCGGGGAGAACGCAACCCAGCTTGAACCGAACGGCAGCGGCCTCGGAGTTTATATCGCAAAAAACATCATCGAACAGCACGGTGGCGTGCTGAACATTACCTCGGAAGAAGGAAGGGGGACAACCGTTACTTTTTCCATTCCGCTCAAAGATGCGCGGGAAGGTATTTCTCAACGATGATTGTTCTGGGTATAGATCCGGGAACCACGCGGGCGGGATACGGTATTGTAGAGAAAAAACAGGGGAAGCTTTTCTATCTCGGGGGCGGGCTTCTTTCTTCCCCGAAAACAGACGAGCAAGGAGATCAGCTTCTTGCGCTTGAGCGTGGACTTCAAAAGATTATTGAAGCCGTCCGGCCCGACGTCGCGGGCATAGAAAAACTATATATCACAAAAAACAAAAAGACCGCGGTCCGCGTCGCGGAGGCAAGGGGGGTAATAATAAAAACGCTCTCCGCAAGGCGCGTGCGAATCGAGGAGTTTTCTCCTCCCTCAGTGAAACTCGCGGTCACCGGCAGCGGAACTGCGGATAAAAAGGCGGTAGCAAGGATGGTTTCTCTTATCCTAAAGATCGATACCTCAAGGATGCTCGACGACACAACCGACGCCCTCGCAATCGCCATTGCGGCCTCATCTTCCTTTCATTAGCCATTTGACCCCACAGTAGTCCTCCTTAGGAGGATCACTACCGGGTTGACTTTTTATTTTTCTTCCTTATACTATCCGCAATAAACAAAGAAAGGTCGTAATATCAGACGGACCACAAGAGAATTATGCTCTCTACGGAACTATTGAAACCCTCCTCGATACTGGCATATTCGGACGAAGAAGAGGAAGAAGAGGAGGATCTCGATGCGGGCCTCGGCGAAGACGAGGAGCCCGGCACAGGAACAAACGACGATGACGAGATAGATGAGTTTGACGACGAGGAACTTTAATCCCCTGACTTTGGAGCCCCGTGCATTATTTCTTTGAGGCACGGGGTTTTTGTTTTGCATTTGTTTTGCAATTAAGATGATGCGTTATAGAATTATGATATGTTAAAAGAAAGGGGAAGGATTGCAACAAAGAGAAAAAAACCGAAAGCGCGCTCCAGGGAAAGAAAAAGGGTGCTGCTCTCGGCGCTCATCATTTCCTTTATTGCCGTACTCGGCGTAGTGGTGGTTGGGGTAATCTATACGGTAGTGGCAATTCAACAACTCCCCTCGCCGGATCAGTTCTCGACGCGGCAGGTAAGCCAGTCCACAAAGCTCTATGATCGAACCGGAAAGGTGCTACTCTATGAAATTCACGGCGAGGAGAAACGGACCGTGGTACCGCTTTCGGAAATTCCCAACTCCCTGAAAAACGCGACGCTCGCGGCCGAGGATTCTAATTTTTATACAAGACCCGCATTCGATTGGCGTGGAATTCTTCGTGCGGTGTGGACCGATATAAAAGAGTGGCGAGCGGCGGCCGGCGGATCAACCATTACCCAACAGCTCGCGAGAAATGCGTTTCTTTCCGGCGAAAAGACCATCACGAGAAAAATAAAAGAGCTTATTCTTGCAATAGAGCTCGAGTCGAAATATTCGAAAGATGAGATACTCGGATTTTATCTAAATCAAATTCCTTACGGGTCGAACGCGTACGGGGTGGAGGCCGCGAGCCAGACCTATTTTAACAAACCGGTAAAAGACATTTCTTTAAACGAGGCCGCAATCCTCGCAAGTTTAGTCAAGGCGCCAAGTTACTACTCTCCGTGGGGAACGCACACCGACGATCTTATCACCAGAAAAAATTATGTGCTCGACAGAATGGTCTCGCTCGGGTCTATAACTCAAAAGGAGGCGGATGTGGCAAAAAAAGAAACCCCGGACTTCGCGCCGCCATCCATCGGATCCATAAAGGCGCCCCACTTTTCTCTTGCGGTAAAGGACTATCTCATCAACAAGTATGGCGAGGATGCGGTAATAAACGGCGGGCTTAAAATAATAACCACTCTCGACTGGCCGACACAGCAGATTGCCGAGAAGGTGGTTCATGACGGGGTAAAACGCAATAGCGAGCTCTACAAGGGCACGAACGCGGCGCTTGTGGCACAAGACCCGAGAACGGGGCAGATTCTCGCGCTGGTGGGCTCACATGATTATTTTGATACGGAACATGAGGGGAACTTCAACGTTCCACTTCAGGGACTACGTCAGCCGGGATCGGCCATGAAACCGTTTGCCTATATGCTTGCATTCGAGAAGGGGTACTCGCCAAAAAGCATCATTTTCGACGTGCCGACGGAGTTTGTATCCGGAAACAACAACTGTCCTCTCATTCCTAATTTTGACGACTCTTCCGCACACTCCGAATGTTTCCATCCGCAGGACTTTGAGCCCTTTGCGGGGCCGGTTACGTTCGAGCAGGGACTTGCGCAATCAATAAACGTGCCGGCGGTGAAGGTGCTTTATCTCGTGGGGTTGAAAAATCTTCTCGAAACCGCTCAATCGTTCGGTATCACTACGCTTACCGATCCGTCCCGTTACGGGCTGTCTCTCGTTCTGGGCGGTGGAGAAATAAAAATGATAGAACTCGTGAATGCATATGCAACACTTGCCGAGGAGGGGGTGCGGCACGATCAAACGATGGTGCTCGAGGTTTCCGACTCAAACGGCAAGGTGCTTGACACATATCGCGATCAAAACACGAAGGTTATAGACCCTGAGTATCCGCGCCTTATAAATCAAATCCTATCGGATAAACAGCTCCGCTCGGGACTTTTTCAGGGAAGTTTGTCGTTAACCGTTTTTCCCAATCGCGATGTGGCGCTCAAAACAGGGACTACGAACGACTATCGGGATGCGTGGGCGTTTGGCTACACCCCATCGCTTGTAGTCGGCGTGTGGGCGGGAAACAACAACAATACGCCGATGCAGCGGCAAGGATCAAGCATTCTCGCGGCAGTTCCTATGTGGAGTGACTTCTTAAACCAAGTGCTGCCGAACTATCCGAACGAACTTTTTACAAAACCTGATCCCCTCCCCCTTTCTCAAAAACCGATGCTGGGCGGGCAGTATGTATATAACGCGACCGTCGGTGGAACAACGCGTCCCCAGATACATTCTCTTCTTTATTATGTGGATAAAAATGACCCCACAGGACCAATTCCGAAGGATCCCTCGGAAGATCCGCAATTTTTGAATTGGGAGGCTGGCGTGCTTGAATGGGCGAAGAAGAGCGTCGGAAACTTCGGTTTTTTCAATCAACCGATTCCTTTCGGGGCGGAAGTGAGCGGGTCTGGCGGAGGAGTCACAATACAAAATATAACCCCCTCGAACGGATCGTTTGTCACATCGCCGTTTCTCGTCCGCGCCGATATACGCTCCGGAAGTCCATTACAAACAGTTGGGATATATATAAACGGTGTTCCGGCGACACTATTTGAAGAAATATCCCAAGAATCATATCGTTTTGAGTACCAAGCGACGCAAGCGCTTGGTCCGCAAAACACGATCGAGATCAGAGCTGTTACTTCTGACGGCAAGTCCGGGTCGTCGAAAATAATCGTGTATCGCCGCTAACCCTTAATGGGCATCACCACGTAGATAAGGTGCGGTTCTTTTTGATTATGAAGAAGAACAGGGCGTTCCGATGAATGAATTCCCAGCGTGATATCCGCACCAGAAAAGATTTTTAATCCCTCAAGAAGATAGCGCCAATTAAAAACAATGGAGAATTTTTCTCCGGTGAGTTTCGCCGGCACTTTATATGAACTTTCTCCGAGCGCGCTATCCGTTGCATATACTTCAAGATGTTTTTTATTATCGCCCGCCCGAAGCGTGATATCGTTCGCTCTTCCCGAGAACGAGCTTGCAAGCCGCACCGCATTTATAAGTTCTTGCCGCTCAACTACGGCTTCGTGCGGGGGGTTCTTTGGAATTACTGCGCGATAATCGGGGAACGATCCGTCAATAAGACGCGATATTACTTTCTCGTTCGGCGCCGAGAGAAGAATTTGATTGGACTCTATAATTGCGGTCATTTCGTGTTGTTCTTTGAACATTTTTAAAAGTTCAGTCGCGGTCTTTAGGGGGAGTATCACTGATATTTTTTCAACGTCGGTTTTCACACTACCCTGATCGAGTTTTTGTTCTGCAAGGCGGAATCCGTCCGTTGCGGCAAAAACCGTCTCTCCGCCGGAGTGCTCAAAATACACACCGCTTATCTCGGGCCGTATATCGGAATATTGTGCCGCAACAACAACATTTCCAAGCGCCTCCCTAAACGAACCCATATTAAACACCAGACGATGTGTTTCATCATGAACCGACGGAATAATCGGGAATTCTTTCGGGTCCTGTCCTTGAAGCGTCGCTTCGTAATTATCGGTTGTAATCACTATTTTCCTGTTTTTTTCTTCAATCGAGATCCGCTCTGCCGCAAGGTTCCGAATTATCGCGCTGAGAAGCGAGAAGGGTGCCGCAACCCCTCCTTCTTCCAGCACTTTTCCCGGAATTGAATATTCGACGGCGAGTTCGAGGTTGGTGGCGATAAATGTTATTTTCCCGTTTCCCGCCTTGATGAGAACGTTTTTTAAAATCGGGAGGTTCGAACTTTCATTCACGGCTCGTTCCACTATCCCCAATCCGTCTACTAAGTTAGTTTTTAATACGATTAATTTCATTTGTAGTAGTAATAGTAGGTTGTGTGTAAATGTGGGTAACTTTTATAATGCTCTTTATTGCTTATTTTTTTTCGAAATTATTTCTAATAAAGTGGAGACAGATTCTTACTTATTTTTATTTTATGTGGATAATATTTTTTTCTTCAGAATGCACCAACAGGATATCCACAATCACATTTTATATAACCGCTCTTTTATAAGAAGGATTTTTTGACTGAGACCGTGGTCTTGGCTGCACTCTTTTGTTATTTTTTCACAGGCATGTATTGCGGTGGTGTGGTCGCGTTTTCCCAGGCGTTCGCCGATGTGGGGATAGGAGAGCTTTAAAATATCCCGCAGGAGGAACATCGCGATCTGTCGCGGTTGCACCACCTCTTGTTTCCTTCCTCTGTTCATTAGGTCGTTCGAGGATACCTCAAAAAAATCCGCTACCGCCTTTATAATATCGTTCGCGGTGATGTTTTTAGGAGTAACCTGGACCGCTTCCCCGATAATTTCATCCAGTTTTTTTATATCTATTCTCTCGTTCTTATACTGCTGGTAAAAGACAATCTTAGTTAAAACGCCCTCTAGTTCTCGTACGTTTTTTTGTACCTTCGCCGCCACCTGTTCGAGGACGTGATCGTCGACGAACGCATTTTTTTCTTGGAGCTTTGTTTTTAAGATCGCGAGGCGCGTCTCATAATCCGGATATTCCACATCAACAATCATCCCCCCTTCGAAGCGGGAGCGAAGACGCTCCTCGAGTGTGGGAATCGCAGTCGGAGGCCTATCAGAGGAGATAATTATTTGCTTATTGTTTTCGTAGAGTGTATTGAAGGTATAGAAGAACTCCTGCTCAGTTGCGGTCTTCCCGCCGATAAACTGAATATCATCGATAATAAGCACATCGATGTCGCGGTATTTTTTCTTTACATCCTCCATTCGTTTATTTCTCACCGCCCACACCACGTCGTTGATGAATTTTTCCGAAGAGACGTAAAGCGTGGCTATCGAATTTTTATACTCTGCAGTGATCTCGTTTCCTATTGCTTGGATAAGGTGGGTTTTTCCGAGTCCCACGCCGCCGTATACGAATAAGGGATTGTATTTTTTCCCCACATCTTTCACTACCGCTTGGGCGGCCGCATACGCAAGCTCATTCGATGATCCGACGACGAATGTCGCGAAGGTGTATCTCGGATTCAAATTCGTCCGGGGATCAATCTTAAGCTCGATAAGAGAGGGCTGCGGCTCTTCGGTTGGCGCCGATTCCTGCGGTTTCGATTTTTTACCGGAAGAAAAAACCGCGTGAACCGGATTTTGACTTACCACTGCATAGTCGATATTTTTTATCGATCCGTCGATATTTCTCAGAGATCCGAGAATAAGTTTATGATATCTGCTTTTTACCCACTCTTTCGCAAAATTATTAGGAAGACCCACCAGCACTATGCCCTCTCTTTCATTTTTGTTGAGAAGCTGGCTGTTTTTGAGCCAGGTTAAAAAATTTGGTCTCGATATTTGGAGTTCTATGTCTCCTAACACGCTCTCCCAAAGTTCTTTGTTTTCCATGAGTATGACGCGCGATATTCCTTCCCTTAAGAATAGAAACTTTTTTGCGGAATGCAACATTGCGGCAAAAACCCTTTTGTGCTTTACTTGTGCATTGCGTGTGTATAACGATTTCCGTTATAATCGAAGAATATGGGACAGACCTATCAGCCGAAAAAAAAGAAAAGAAAGCGGACGCACGGGTTTTTAAGGCGCACAAAATCCCCCGGCGGAAAGAATGTGCTTCGAAGAAGAAGAGCGAAGAAACGGAAGCGATTAAGCGCGTGAACGCACCTGCGGTGCTTATAAGGGTAGTTATGCATGCTCCCGGGGAACGGAGGGCGGTGATCTCTATTTCAAAAAAGATTTTAAAAAGCGCCGCAGCGAGGAACTTGATAAAAAGGAGAATCCGGGTTATTCTACAACCACTCCTTCCCCGCGCTACAGGCAAACTCGTGGTGACGGTTAAGCGAAACGCGACCCCCCTCTCTTTCGGAGAGCTGAAAAAAGAGTTGTTAAGGGAAGCGGAACGGAGCGGTATTGTATGACGGCACTCTTCCAAGCATATATATATGAACCGATTCTCTCGGTTCTTGTGTTTTTGTATTCTCGCCTCTCATTCGGAGATCTTGGCGTCTCGATTATAGAGCTCACCATTCTCATTCGCGTTATTCTTCTCCCGATATTTTATAAGAGTACGAAAGATCAAACGATTCTTCAGCGCCTCCAGCCGCACATAAAAAAGATCCAGCTGGATCACAAGGACGACAAAGAACGGCAGGCGAAAGAGCTGATGGCGCTCTATCAAAAACACCGCGTGAATCCGTTTACCGGCTTCTTTTTACTTCTTATACAACTCCCCGTTTTTATCGCGCTTTTTCAAATTTTTACAAAAGGCATCGCGGGCGGCATATTCAGTGACAGAACATTTTTGGGGATTCTCAATCTCGGCGGGAAGAGCTGGATGCTCGTAATTCTCGCCGCGGCGCTTCAGTTCGTGCAAGGCAAGATGATGATTGTAAAAAAGGCGGGCGGATCGGCCCAAGGGAAAGATCCTGCGGCCTCAATACAAAAAACAATGCTTTTTGTGGGGCCGCTTCTCACTATAGTGATACTGGGTAACCTCCCCGCCGCAATCGGGCTCTACTGGCTTGTCTCTAACGCCTTTTCTTTGGTACAACAAATATATATCAATAAGAAGATAGAAGCGGGCATGCCCCAGGAATCATGAATATAGAATCACACATACGGAAACTGCTTGATCTTATGGGTTTTTCCGAGGCCCAAGTCACCGTCGACGAAGAACACCGGAAGGTGGTTGTGGTAGTCGACGATGAGTTTTTCCGCTCTCAGCTCCCCACCTCTCTTCCCGCCCTTGAGCATCTCATAAATCTAATGCTCCGCCGCGAGAAACTCCCCTCGTTCGTAGTAGATATTAATTATTATAGGAGAGAGCGCGAACGCCTTATTATCGAGCTTGCAAAAGCGGGAGCGAAAAAAGCACTTCTCACAAAAACGGATGTTGAACTGCCCCCAATGAACGCATATGAGCGCCGGCTGGTTCATGTGGAAATTTCAACCCATCCCGATCTCACCACAGAAAGTGAAGGCGTCGGCAAGGATCGCCGCATCGTCATCAAACACATCACCAGCTAGTAAGGGGGTGTCTGTTTCCGTGTCATAGCCCCCTCACTCGGGCGCTCCGGGCCGCTTGGCCAAGTCTTACCCTCGTTCGGGGGCCATGACACGGAAACAGTCTTTATAAATAAACCCACATCAATCCCAAAGAGAAGTTTTGTTTTATTTCCAAGCGGCAACTCTCGGAGGCGAGCAAGCTTGGTCCCGCGAAGCGGGTTGCGAGCCGAGAGCGTAGGGTGCGGAATGCCGCTGGAGCATTCCGACATCCGGTGCCGCGAGGGAATAAAACAAAACTCCCAGCACCCCCTAGTCTCCCACGTTCTGTCCCGCCTGAGAGAACTGATCCGAAGTAAGATTTAGTGCATAGAGATAGCCATCGGAGCGGTTTATAAAATAGAGAAAGCCCTTACTGAACTTCGGCGATACCGCATCGAATAAGCCATTGTTTATTATTTTCGGCAGATCGGACGAGGCGGTACCGCCATTTGAAAGATTCACCTCATAGAGAGAATCGGTGGTGAAAATTTTTGACTTAAGATAGTCGTCCGGCAGGTTTGCATTTTTGAAATTTAGTGAATTCGGCACGAAACAATATGTGATAACGCCCCCGAAAGCGCATTTTTGGGGAAGCGTGAGAAAAGGAATAGGGGTCACGGTATTAAGGGTCCGCGGATCGAGTATGTGGAACGCGTTTCCCTGGAATGAGAAGAACACCCTCCTGTCGTCGCTCGGGTTTAAAATAAGGCCGTTTCTTGAGTCGAGAAGCGGGTGAATGGAGAGATCGCTTGTAGTAACCCCCCATACGCGAGAGGAATACTCCGAAGCGCCCCGCTCAATGATATAAAGGGTGGAGGGGGGCAGGAATGAAAGTCGGACGTCCTGAAAGCGGAAATCTTTTATGAGGATTTTCGTCGAAACATCACTCTTGCTTATATCGATCGAGGCGAGCGCGGGAACGTTCCCGTTCTGGACTATGCCATAAAGTACCCCATTATTCTCCCCCCATGTTGCATTTAACACGGTGCCGGGAAGCGGGCGCCACGTTTGATCGATATCATCGAAAATTCCCCACTGCGGGGAACGCGGATCGCCGAATGCGGCAAGAATCTTTTGCGAATTCGGTCCGACCTCGATCGAGTTCAACGCGCCGGCGCCTTGTTTAACTATTTCGGTATCCTCCCCGTTTTTATTTTTGTTTATTAAAAACACCTTGCCCTCCCCGTTTAAATAGAAGATGCCTTCGGTTTGGGGATCGATCCAGTATCCGGAAACGGGTTGATCGGAAACCTTAAAGACCGGGTCGGAATCGGAAGGAAATGAGATGGTGTTTGTAACTCCTGCCGGCGCCGTCGATGTCCCCGTGGCAGGAAGGGACAGTCCTCCCGGGAGGGTTGAAGAGGCGGAAGGCGAAGCGGCGGGACCCGTTGTTTCCGGACCGGCAACCCCTCCCCAGATGAAATAGATAGTAACACCCGCCACGGCGACGATAAGAAGAGTTATGATTATTTTTTTATAATCGAGCCTTACCATTGTACATGGATATTATCGCCAGTCGTCGTGTCATAGGTTTTTCCATTACAACCCGCATATTCATTTAGTGATCCGCCGAGTCCCGCAGCCTTCAAGGCGGCCATTGCTTTTGTCACATTACCGCACGGGTCATTCCCAGAAGCAGGGGTTGTGAGTTTTATATCGGCGCAAGTTCCTATTGCGTGACACGAAGCCATATGGTGAACCGTCGACGGCCAGGCCTCCGTTATATACCACGCGCTAGTTCCCCCCATCGCCTTACTAAACGCCTTCAGTTTTGTTATCAAGTCGGGGTTAAGTTTACACTCCCCGGTAGCGTTTAGAGAACTGTTATTTATTGTCTTGTCACACGGCTTGGAGTTGACCGCAAAACCGGCGCTTACAACGGTTTCACAGGGACGTGAGGCATCTGTCCCCGCACACGCCTGAACGTCCACGTTATTAGAGGGCATATTTATTTTTGGATTTTCAGAAATGGTACACCGCCAGAACGGATTATTTCCGTCTTGTTCGCAGACATTATTTTTATCCGTCTTTCCATCCTTTCCTATGCAGTAATATTTTATCTTGGTAAGGAGAGTACCAAGGGCGCCTATTGGGCCGGCATTTACGGACTCAAGCGGAGGCGGGTTCGAAATATCAAAGTAATTAAACCCACCAGTGCTTGTGCTTGTGTCAATAGCCATAAGCACAGGGGTTCCTGTGTCGGCGTTTTTTGCCCTAAACTCCCACGTCTTGCAGGTGGGACTGTCCAAACTTTGCATTTTCGGGACACACAGCTGTAAATTGGAGTTTAGATCCACCATTTGTATCTCTGGTTTCGTGTTGTTACTATCTTTGGGGGCGAGATATGCATAAATAAGACACTCCGCCGTTGACGTTTCTCCTTGTTTTTTAAAATAAGGATAGAGCCACACCATTGACCCTTTTGGTATTGTGGGGTTACTAGCATAATAATCCCCCTCAACAATACCAATCGCACTGGGTGTCACCGATCTTCTGTAGAGACAACTAAGGTCCGATCGTTGGTATTTTCCATCCCATACCTTAATAGTCTCAAATGTTTGCGTGCTGGAACTGACACAGTCGCTTGCGGTAAGCGAGTCGGTGGTTTGAGGAGATAGTTTTGCATCGCCTTCGCCTGCGGCGGGGAACTTGAGAAGTGTGATCTGAGGATTGATGGTGTTTAAGACCAGATATGAACCGAAGAGAAGAATGAGGCCAAATATCGAGGAGGTGATCATGTCCGAGGCCTCGCGCAACTTGTCAGGGCTTCCTGCGGAGACAATACGCATAATACCGCCCGCGACGATCATTCCTAAGGCGAGCGCCCCGCCGATCCACAAGCTGAATTTGTAGAGGTTATTGATGTAGGTAACGATATCGGTCGTCCCTGTTTTGCATCCCGGACAGGGAAAATCAACATTCACAATCTTGTCGTTTTGCCCCGCAGTTTGGGCGTGTGCAACTTGGGCGTGTGCAACAAAGCCGAACCCCGCGATGATGAGAAAAAGAAAAAGAATTGTCGTGATGTTTTTTTTCTTCATATTATTGAGAGGTTTGTAGGGGAAGTATAAGCAGGGTTTTTGCAATCTCAATCGGATCCAGATTGTTCTGCGCCGACACGGAGATCTGAATGGTGTTTTGTGATGCCGTCTGCGGCGTTCCTACGTTAAGTGAAAGAACCCCGGTTTTCGTGTCGGTCTGCGTCCCGTTCACCGACCAGAAAAACGCGAGATCATTGAGCGATCGTATGGAAAAAGAAAACGGAATCGCATAAAACGTTGCCTGCGAGTTTGGTTGAACCACGCTTGCCGGAGCCCGGTAGCTCACTACGATTTCCGGTGATACGACGGGAATTTGAAGCGAGCCCTGAAACGAACCGTCTTTTGTCGTTATCTCGACCCGGATCGAGGCATAGC
Organism: bacterium; assembly: GCA_027310235.1. Lineage (GTDB taxonomy): Bacteria > Patescibacteriota > Minisyncoccia > UBA6257 > GWB1-50-10 > JAKAHD01. Next base: position 15,550 of record DAIDBF010000047.1, read on the forward strand.
CGTCGTCTTCCCGAACAGTGTAGAAAGAAACGGTTTTAAGTCCCATGCCGGACTTCAAAAATTCATCGTCAAGAAACCAACGTATCGTGGCTCCGGAAATATCCGTGAGCTTATTATTTTGAATAAGCTCCACGGACGCCACCACCTCGGTGTGCGGCGCGGGAAGCGATTTTCCGGCAAAGTCCGCGGGGAAGTAGTTATTCGCTTGCCATGTGATGATCGCCTGCCCCCCGGCGGTTTGTGCCGAAGAATATGGAGAAAAAACAAACACTAAAAGGAATAGCACAGCAGTGAATGACAACACACCTTTCTTGATTGGTTTGTAATTTATCATTTGGATTTTGGAATTTCTTTTATTATACCTTACCTCCCGCCGCTCCCGCGACCTTCTCCGCCACCGCGAACTTCTCGGGGTGGTTGTGAATATACACCTCAACGACAAACATAACGGTATTTACGAAGAGAGGTATCCAAGGAATGACGTTCGCAATTCTTTTAAACACCCACCTCCCGATTTTCGTCACATGAGGGTCGTTTTTTGCCCTAAACCAAAGCCAGAGCGAGCCGGCAACCCCATTTCTCAAGACCGGACTTATTACCGCTCCGATCACCGTGTAATCAAGCGCCAGAGATATTACATCCGTGGTAAAGGTGTACAAAAACCCCACCATCGTTTCGGAGAGAGTAAAATTATCGTCGGAATCCAATCCTCCCACCCGAAGCGCCTCCTCCTTTTTCGCGGTGTTCGCGGTTTGTCTTGCCGCCCCCCCGGTCTTTTTGGGAAGTTCCACCATGGTTTATTTTTGCTGTAAGCCCTTTATCTCCATAATCTGTTCTGGATTCGTGGTGATAATCTGATCCTCGGTGTAAGAAGGGATGATCTTGATCGCGACATGTTTTAAACCCGCGAAAAAGAGCCCTTCGCCGATACCTGCCTGGAGAAGAAATGCCGCCTCCCCTTCCGTAAGGTTGAATGCCTTGATCAGCACCTCAATCGAGGTGGGAGATTGTTTTAAAAGTAACTGGAGCGACGAGTTCGTGATAATCGGCTTCCCGTACTCCGATTTCAGAAAGTCGTCGACATCCTGCGTGATAGTGACAACGCCCAGATAATACTTTCGCGCCCGCTTTACGAGCCCGAAAAGGAATGAAGCGCTGTCCTTATGTTTCATCATGAGCCACGCCTCGTCGATTACGAGCATTCGTTTTTTAAGTTCAGATCTGATGATATTCCAGACAAAGTTCAATATGATATACATCGCGATCGGTCGCAGCTCTTCCTCGAGATCGCGGATCGAAAACACAATGAGACGATTCTTGATATCCACGTTTGTGGGCGCATTCGTAAATCCTGAGTAGGAGCCGTGGGTGAACTTGTCGAGCCGCTGGCCGATGCCGCGTCCGCCCTCGGTATTCATAAGAATCGTCTGCAGGTCTTCGAGGAGCGGCGGATTCAATTCTTTCATGCTTCCGAAGTTCTCGGCGGTGATGTCGCGCGAAGCGTATGTTTCCGTGATGGCGCGATCGAGAAGCGACTCTTCTTCCGGGGTTATTTCTCCCAGCATAAGCTTCACGAGCCCCGTGAGGTTTAAAATGTGTGATTTGAAGACGTCGGCCGGTTCGTCGCCTTCGGGAATGATAGGGATGTCGAATGGATTGATGTGGCTCGGCGAGGTCAAGGAAATTTTGAAGTAACTCCCGCCGATCGCGTTCGCCAAGTTCTCATACTCGTTCTCTGGATCGATGACGATTACGTTCGTGCCCACCATCATCGAGCGAAGAATCTGAAGCTTCGCCGCGTAGGATTTTCCTGAACCGGATTTTGCGAAGATCGTCATATTCGCATTCTCGAGAGAATAACGATCAAAGATAATCAAGCTGTTGTTGTGCATATTCACCCCGTAAAGGATGCCTTTTTCCGAGGTAAGATCGGGGGAAATGAAAGGAAAGAGCGAAGAGGCCGGGCCGGTATTCAATGAAGTTCTTACGGCGAGCTCGTCCGAGGCAATCGGAAATACGGAGTTTAATCCTTCCGACTGTCTGAAAAGTGCGGGCTTTGCATATACGAGCTTGCTTTCGAGCGCGTTCATAACTCTGCTTTCCACCTCGGAAAGTTCCTCGAGCGCGGAAGCATACACGGTAATGTACGCTCCAACCTCGAAGAGGCGCTCGCGCGCCTGTTGAAGAGAGTCGCGGAGCGTCTCGACATCCTCGTACGCCGTCTCAAGCATCGGATCGCGCACCAATCCCTTCTCCTGTTTCTCCCCGATCTCCGCCTCGATCTGTGCCACCTTCTTTCTGAGATTTCGGAGTGCAAGCGCCGTATCCATCGGGTACATCACGATAGAAATATCCATCATGTTCGGGAGATTGATAATTTCGGAGAACCAGCCCGCGGAAAGGAAGCGGGGGTAGGTGAAAACGAAAAAAGTTTTTGCGTAGAAATCGCCCAACTTCAAATAGTTGGCATTTATCTCGAGCCCCGCGGGCGCGATGATGTTCGGAAGGTCGCCTTCTCCCGGCTTGTACGCTTGAGGAATAGTTATTTTCATACTACAACGCCTTTTTTATCGACAATCTGGGGATTGTAAAGATTGTAGAAGAGTTCGATAAGCTCCTCATTTTCAAGCGGCACCGCTCTCAAATCGATTGCCGCGAGTCCTTCCATTACCTGCGTAGCGCGCTCCTTGAGCTGGGCAGTATTCTCCCCCTCTGTGGTGTCTTTCGTGTGTTCCGCCGCGCCGTGTTTTTTACCGAAGAGTCCGAGAATTCCTTTTGTGCCGGAAGGAAGCGAGACCGGATCGTAAGGAACGATCACAAAGAAATTTTTGTTGATAATCGCGTTTTCTTCTATAAAATTCCTCACGAAGTTGATATATTCCTCGATCTGTACCCGCAAAAGCTCGTTCGTCTCCTCCTTTTTATGCTCTTCCATATTTGCGAGGTATCTTGCGATATTTACTTTTCTCGAGTGGATGAAAAACTGGATACCGAAATCGAGCGAGTTCAAAAATCGCTGGAAATTCGCGAGAATGGCGCCCTGCTCGCCCTCGGATTTGAGCTCGAAGTTAATGCCGCTCACGATCAAGACCTGCCGCAATCCGCCGTTTTTGAGATACACGATCCCGTCGCGGATTTCTTTTATCTTTACGAATTGTTGTGATGCCTGTGTTACTTCTGCCATGTCTTTAGTGTAAACTCTATTTCTTATTTTTACGAATCATAGACAATCTTAAAAATGATTTTTAAGGAACTTTGTATAGTTAAAAAGTGGGTAAGACTTGGGCTAGCGCCCCGGAGCGCACACTTTTTAGCTATACAAAGTTCCGAATCCCATTTTTATGATGAGTAGTCCACTCTCTTTGCTTGCTCCCGCTCCCCCGTAAGGCGTACCACCGTCTCATACCGTTCCCGCGCGTCCGCCTGCGGTTGTTTCAAAAAAAACTTGCCGGTCGTAACCGAGAGCGCAATCGATTTTAATTTCTCCTGAATGTGCATATTCTTTCTTGCGTTCTCGATCGCTTCGATTTTTTCGAGATCAATCGTGGTTTCGGGAGATTTTCTTTGCCAGGTGTAGGTACGCGGTTTCCAGAAATAATTGAACGCAGAAGTGAGAAGCTTCGGAAACCCTTGCCCATTAATCTTCACGAACGCGAGAAGCACGGCCGCAGTGCCTACAATGAGCGTGAGAAGAAGCCAGAGAAAAAAACTGAATATCCGAAACCCCGTGAAGCTTATAAGCGCTGCCGCCGCGAGGTATAGAAACTGGGCGAGCGTCAGAAATCCGATGATTTTCGGCTTCTCTTCTATAAATTGTGGAACCTGAAACTCCATTCTTTATTTTCTAAGATCGATTGTGTTTCCTTCAAGGCGGGGGATCCCCTCGTCCCCCTCTTTCGGTAGTTCACTTTTCGGTTCTTCTTTCTTTTCTTCAAACGAAGGGCCGATCGCTTCGTGCGCGGGGACATTTTTCTGTTCGTCTCTCGCGGGGCTTTGCGCGCCGAACCACTTAAAAGACCAGGGCGCCTTCTTTGCGGGGGTGGTGCCATTCAAGGGCGTCTCGGCCTCCGTCGCCTTTGCTACCTCGGCGGGCTTGAAGACACTCTCTCCTAACGGAGTCCTGAGCTCGCTGTAATGAACCACTCTTTTTTCCTTATCTTCTTTTGTTTCCCCAAAAAGCTCGATCTTCGCTTGTATCGGTTTTTCCGATGGTTTCCCCTCTTTCTTTTTTCCGAAAAATCCGCCCAAAGAGAAAGAAAACTTTTTGAGCAGCGGCTGTGCGTTCTCCGCAATCGGTTTCTCTTCTTGGAGTATAAATGGATTTTCCTCGGTTTTTACCGCCTCCGCGGGCAGCCTCTCTGAAACATTAATCGGGAGCGTCTCCTCCGGTTCGGACACCTCCTTTCCGAGCCCCTCAAATGTGATGGTTTTTTTCTCCAACTCGACTTTCTCGTTTGATATGTTCGTTTCATCCGCTTCAACAAACAACTCCTTCGAGAGCGGTTTATAACTTTTTTCGAGTAGGTCTTTTAAGGGATGAAAGAGCTGACCATCGAGTTCTTTTGCGAGTGCGTTTGCGTGAGTGTGATTCAAAAACATTCGCTCCGCTATCTCGAAGTTTAAGTCATTTAAAGAAATAAAACCGAGTGACACCAACACTATGAGTTGTTTTAAAACAAGTGTCTTGTCTTCGTCGATGAAGTGTTTATGAATAATGCTGTCGGTAATCTTCGTTAAGTCATCCGAAAGCAAGAAATCCTTTATCTCGTCCGGAGCGTTTAAAAATCTTAACTCGATTTTTGTCGGTGTGATAAGTAAATAATCTGCCATATGTTTTAGGCTGGGTTTTTTTGGTCGCCCGATGTTTTTGGTTGTTCTTCTTCTGTTTCTGCGTTCTCGGGCACGGCGAATCCAACCGGAATTTTAAACTCTTTTTGTGGTGGTTTTCTTGAGTCTTCCATGGTGCGCGTTGTCCTTTTTACCGCTTTTTCAAATCTCGCAAGCTCTGTCTCCAACTCCCCTTCCATGGCTCTTAATCTTTCCAACTTTCCCTCATCTCTTCCGCCACCCTCCTCGTCTTCTATCGCTTTTCTGACATCCGCAAGGTCTATTTCTACAGTCGACTTCCCTCTTTTTTCCTTTTTGAGGAACAACCCCGATCCCTCCTTCGCTCCCGCAACAACACTTCCAAAGAATGTTCCTTCATACGGTTTCACTGGCTTCACGGCAGATCTTTGAAGGTTTTTAGCGGCCCCCTCGGCAGCTCTCGATGGTGCGCCCGCAAGAAACTGAAGTGGCTTCAAGAATGGGTAAGACGCAAAATACGCGGCCTTTTTTGCAAAACTCTTGCCCTTTGCATTTTTGTCCCACTTCGGAGTGTACATGGCAAATCTTCCAAGGCCGCCACCTAATTTTCCTAACGCCCCTGTCGTTTTTTGTCCCGCGTCACTTTGTGCGAATTTTTGTTTGTTCCTTTGATATTTTTCTCCTGCCTTTCCCACAAGATACTTTCCCGCACCCTTCCCTATGCCCTTTGCTGCGCCCACTGCCGCGTTGGCGCCCGCAATCCCCATCTTCTGTGCTGCAATCACGCCGCCGATCAAAAATCCGCAAAGCGCCACCATTTGCATCCCTTGAGTGATTACGGTCGAGAGCCCCCCGAACACTCCGCCTCCGGAAGGGGGCTGTGCCGTATCTTTGAGAAAACTCAGGGAGAGTATCGAGAGATAGATAAAGAAAAGCATCGCGGGCTGGAAAAACACCCACTGGAAAAACGTATTCCACCACTTCGAGAAGAGATGTCTCAGGGCGGGGAAGACCCAGAAGAGCCACGCGATAGGCGCGATAATAAGAAGGAAGGAGAGTACGATGAAACGTATCATGAGCATCCCCGCGAGGAGAAACATCACCATCGAGGCGATAAGCGAAAAGACGGTGATAAAGGCGAGATTCCCGATGCTTATAAGTATCGCGGCGGAAAATCCGGTCCATGCGCCCCCCTGCTCCGACGGATCGGGCGGCGGCGGGTTGTCCGGAGGAAGGAATAAGCGCTGGGGCCCGAACGCGGATGCGAGCGAGTCGGTGAAGGCCGAGTAGTCGCCCGGTCTCGCCCCCATCTTATCCAGGAACGATTGAGAGAGCGTGCCCGCGAAGTTGATGAACACTCCGCTAATCGTGAGACTGAAGTTCACGATAATCGCGGCGCCGATCAGCATCGGAAGCAATTTTTTCGCGCCGTAGCTTTGGATCCGAAGAATGGTCGCGAAGGCGATAATAATGATAAGAAGTACGAAGCCGAGATTCGCGATATCTCTCGAAATTTTCCATCCCACGACAACGAGCGCGTTTGATGAAGAAAGAATCTGGCTATTAAAGTTCATCGCGATCCCCACGAAGAAGTTCGCGATCATAAAGAGAATGCCGAATATAAAGGAGAGTATGTATGCAATTCCCCTCAAAACCGAGGTGAGGATCATGGTCGGCGAGAAGATGTCCCAGATGGCGGCGTGGGCGAAGAGGGGTGTAATAAAAACGAGCATCGCGAGGATTCCCGCAAGGAGTACCATCGTCTTTTTTGTTGATTGCTTCATGATAGGGCGTTCTTAGTACTATTACGGGTAGACCTGGGAGTCCCCCTTGCATACATTTAATTTTCCTTGAGCTTCTCTTAGAGTAGCTTGGATCGCGGCAAGGAGCTGCGTCGCGTTTGATTCAAGATCGGTTGCGGAAGCAAGCGCCGCGGTGATCAGATTTTTGAACGATTGATCGATCGACGGCATCTGTCCGCCGCTCGCTTCGTTTTTAAATAGCGTGGCGCGGTTTTGAAGCTTTATGATCGTATCCGTCTCTTGTTCTAGGTCGTTTTTCAGAGTTTTAATCTCCGCGGGGTAGGTTGAGGTCGCAAGCGTGAGCGTGCTCGAAGCCCACGCGATATCGGTTGAGGAGGCGTTTGACCCGAGGCAGTTCAGAAGCGACTTCGCGGTATTGGACAGATTCTGCGTCGCGCTCTTCGCCGAGGCGACTATGTTTCTGGCATTATTGATCGCCGTCTCCGCATTATCGAGCGGATCAAAGAGAGCGAAAACCTGGCTCTTAATCGCGTTTGTCTGCGCCTCCTCGGAAGAAGATGCCGCCTTCATTATATCAGGAGTGCGGGTGAGCCCCGATCCCTGGGTGTTATCCGACGAAAGCTCTGCGAGTCCTGACTTCACGCCGTTCACCCCCTCTTTCACTAATCGATTAAATGCAGCATCGAGCACTGCGGCGAGCACGTTCGTGAAGTCGTCCGAATTTACGATGAAGTCGATGTTCGAACCGAGTGATTTATTCAAGTTTTCGACAATCGTTCGCCCTGGTGTTGTAGTTTTCTTCTCGGTACATTTGTACTCGGACGTTGAATTGGGCGGCGGCGGCGGATTTCCCGGATTGGTATAGTCACCCGAAGGAGTCCTTATCGCGTCTACCGGCACAGCCCCCTTCACTGGCTGTCCCGTCTTGTCATATAAGGTCCACTTCACGCATGCTTCACTGTTGAATCCAAGGTTGATATTCTGCTTTAAGACCGATTCCTGCTGTTTTTGTGCTACCGCCTGTTCAAGTGCCTGCTGGGTCAAGATTTCGAGACCATACTGATTGTTTTGCGGTTTTAGAAGGTCGGTATAACCGAGCCATCCTCCTGTTTTGAAGTTTTTCCTGAATGCGTCAAGGTTGCCGACCACCCGCGTAAGCGTACAGCTTACCTGCTTTTTCGTGGTGTCGGGCTTGGTGAGATAAAAGTTAACGTTGAAGGGAATCCCGCTACAGAGCTGCCCCCCTCCTACTTGTCGGATCACCTCTCCCGCGGCCTCGTCGGCGGCCTGCTCGTATACCTTGCCTGGCTTTTGAAGGAAGAGCGGCTTGCCTCCGCCCTGGATCCACTGCACGGTTTCTCTGGTAATCTCATCCAAGAGCTGTTTTTTAAGCGTTGCGAGAAGCACTTTAAAGATTTTGTCTTGAATAAAGCGCCACGCTTCCTCAAGAAACCCCGCGGTGGTTGCCGTTGTTTGAGCGGTGCCCGCAGCAGCGACAGCGGCGGCAACTGTTGGGTCTATAACGAGCTGAGGGGCCGCCTTTGTGGGGATGTCCCAGAAGAACGCCTCGGTTCTTTGAAAAAGGAGCTGAGGAAAAGAAATCAGCAAGACGCCGGTTATGAGAAACAGTGCAACGATTTTAAAACCAAATATTCTTAAAAAAAACATAGTTACTTCTTTTGCAATAGTAC
>DAIDBF010000050.1 GCA_027310235.1 bacterium
GCACATAACGTTGTACTTCTAACGTCCATTCCCAACTCCTCCTGCATTTCCCGTTTCACCGCCTCTTCAAGGGTTTCGTTGATGGAAACCTTTCCTCCAACTACGAAAATGTAGTCATAATCACTCTTCTCAAACAGAAAACCGCGGTTTGTCTTCACTATACAAACAACTTTTGCCTTGAATTGGATGTCGTCAATCGAAATTTTTATGTCCGAATTTTGCATGTGGTAACTATATCACGATCTCTTTATAGAACGAAGGAGTGATTTGGAAGTATTTTTTTAGGAGTGCGTCCCTTGTGAAAGATATAAACACAACCAGTTCCTGTTACTTTTGCAGTTTTTCCCATCACCATGACGGCAGTCCCGCTGGGGATTGCTATCACAGGATCGGTTTTCCTTCTAAAGTATTTTTCCACCTTTTGTCGGTCACCTTCTTCAAAATGGGTCAATATAGAATATCCACCTACAAGAGCCATGCCCTCAGTAGACCTATAACCGCGTTTCTCGTTGTCCGGAAGGTATTTTTCTTCGATGTACGTTGATATGTCAACGCCCATCAACACGGCGCCGGCACTCGCCCCATAAACGACACCCCCGCTTGTGATGTAGTTTCTTAAGAGAGGTAAAAAACCATCTCTCTTCATTAGGTGCAGTAGTTTGTACGTGTTACCTCCTCCTATGTAGATAGCAGAGAATCTTTCGAGGTCCGGGCAATTTTTCAGATCGGTTACCAGTGAAATTTCAACCAGCCCCTTGTGTAGGTTGTTCAGTTTGTTCGCGAGCCAGACAGAACTCTTTCTATACCCATTCCGGTCCCCGGTTTTTCCGATGGGAATAAATAAGATACTTTTTTTCGGCAAGTGATCTAAAAAGAATGAATCGATTTTTTCTGTTTTTTGTTCATCGCCACCGCCAGAAAGATAAATAACCCCTTTTCTCTCCATAGATTTGAACATTCGCACAGTACTTGTTTAAAAATTACCTTCCCCGATTTTTATATTTCAGATCAAAATCTTTTTTACACCTTATCAGAGCTTTGCTGATAACGGAGTCAAAAAAATCAAAATACTCGTCGGGTGTCCTTATTTTTCTGAAATCAAGTGATGAATCAAGCACTCCCATCTCAGTCAATCTCTGGTTGATTTCGTCCTGCTGCAACTTGTTTACAGAAAGATCGTTTTCCAGTCCTTGCAATATGAGAATACTCCTCGATATGCGGAGGAGATACTTTTTGATGTATGTTATCTTCTCCTGTGGCGTGAGAGATGCTGAAAGATATCTTTGTCTTACCGTTTGTAGTCGCTCGATAGAACGAATAAGCATGCTTTGTTTATACTCATACTCGTTCACTCTCGAATACTCGCTGGCGAGCATATTCTTCCCCAAAAGGCACAATCCGCGTGCAAGATATTCCAACTTGAATTCTCTGGTATAAAACGACAGATTATTCAGAACTTCCTCTTGCGCGTAAATGTTAACGTCCAGCTTTTTGTATTTCCTTACGAGTAATTTGAATAGCTCGTTTAACGTAGAATCTACTTTTTTAACGATAACTATAGCATCAAAGTCGTTTACGTTTTTCTCGCTGTTTAAGATCGAACCAAAGATTAGAAAACACACCAGGTTGTCTGCATGCGGGAGCAGTAGTATTTTCCTTTTTAGATCGAGGAGATCTTTTCGTGGCGCTTTCATGACGTACTCTAAGGAATCCTTTGTTCTGACAACGTAGCTATTATAGTTTAAAGAAGACCTTGAATCCAAGAAGATGGTGCAGGTACTCGCCGTGCTAAGGAAGCTAATTAGTGACCTGTTCTCCCACCCCCGACAGCCTATTTGAGACATTTGACGAAGCTTGAGGAAAAACGTAAATTATCCTCAACTGAAACCCATGAGTAAGTACTTGCACTATCTCAACGGACGCTTTGTAAAAGAAGATGAATTATTGATTTCTCCAAGAGATCTGGGGTTTAGTAGGGGTTTTGGAGTTTTCAATCATTTAAAAACCTACAATGGTAGGCCTTTTAAGTTGGAAGGAAACCTGACGCGTCTTATGAGGTCGGCCGAACTTATTGGCCTAAAACACAATTACAGCATTACACAACTTGCGGGCATCGTAAAAGAATTACTTTCAAAAAATGATGACGGCAACGATAAGGAGATAAGAATAATTCTTTCCGGAGGGGTGTCAAACTCGCTCCTTCAAACCTCAGAGGCAACTCTTTTAATGATCGTTGATTCGTTGAGTTTATTAGAGAGGGAAATTTATGAAAAGGGAGTGAAACTGAACTCGGTAAAATTCACAAGACATATACCGGAAGCAAAAAGTACCAGTTATATAGAAGGAGTGAGACAAACATGGATCGGTAAACAGGGTGGTTTTTACCAACCTCTTTTCTTCTCTGATTCCCAGGTTTACGAGGCCGCGAAAAGTAATGTTTTCGTCGTTAAGAAGGGAAAAATTTATACACCGAAAAACAATATTTTTAAGGGGGGAACGAGGAATGTTTTAGTAGATGACTTAAAAAACGAACTTAAAATAATTGAGGAAGATTTTAAACTGGACTTTCTATTGAGTGCCGATGAGGTATTCTTGGCGAGTTCAGGGAAAGAAATAGTGCCAGTAGTAAAAGTTAATGAAACAACTATCGGCAGCGGGAAGGTAGGTAGTATCACAAAGCTGGTCATGGAAACGTTTCAAGAGTTTACAAATTCCGATAGGTGGCGATGAGAAATCCGTATCGGATCTGATACCGGCAGTGATCCGGATGACTAAACGGATTCTGCATGTTGTGAGGGAGTAATAGCAATATTACTCCCTTTTTGTATAAGATAATGGTATGGATAAGAAGCTTGCGAAGGAGATAAATAATATAGCTAAGAACGACCAGAAAATGAGAAAAAAAGGCAAGGCTCCGAATCGACCGGAAGACATAAAGAACACCATACTTCTTAAAGGCATAATCCGGAAACATGGTTGGCCAACTATAGATCTCGTAGGAAAAAAGGCGAGTAAGAACGCATGGCTTATCGTCCAGCACGCAGACCACGATCGAAAGTTCCAAAACTCAATCCTTCGTCTGCTTAAGAGAATGAGCAAAAGTGAAATAGATAAAATGGAGATAGCATTTCTCACCGATCGTCTTCTTGTTGCAAGCGGGAAGAAACAAAAGTTTGGTACGCAGTTTCGTCTCACACGAAAGGGGGTATTAAAAATGTATCCGATAGAAGAAAAAAAGGGGATTGATACAATGCGAAAGAGGTACAATCTTCCCTCAATCAAGGAGTATCAAGATGACGCGAGTGAATTCAATCTCTTGAACGAATGAAGACGAATAGTCTTCCTTTATTGAGGACCTGTATATTTGCATAGGTCCTATATTTTTGTCTGTTAGAAAAAATGTAATCGAAAGGTGGAGAAGGTTCTATGCTTTATATATGAAAGCGGTAAAATAAACTCATGTTTGAGATTGAGTTCAGGGCAGAATTTAATAAGGAGAGATTCGATGAGTTGAAAAAGTATCTCGATGCGCACGCGAAGAATCTCGGTGACGATGATAAGGATTGTTACTACTATATCTTTTCCGATAAACTCCTAAAGCTTGTGCACAACACGTCGCAAAAAACCGCGAAAATCTTCCGACAGATTGATTTTCTCCGTACCTCGTCTATTATTTTCATATGGCAGAATCGTTGCAGCCCCACATAAAATGCAAAGAAGGAGACGTCGCGGAGACGGTTTTTTAGTTGGCGATCCGGGACGAATTACCCTTATCACCTCGCTTTGGGAAAGCGAGGAGAAGGTCGCCGACAACCGCGGTCTTCCGGTTTGGACCGGGAGTTATAAAGGAAAGAAAAAGGATTTACCTGTTGGAAAGGAATAAACCGCACTCACGACGCGTTTTATGAACCGGTGGAACACATGCTGCGATTGGACGGGCTTCTTACCGACAAAAGAACAATGGGGTGGCCGAGTCCGCTTGTGAGTTCAGAGATGAAATGCAGCGCCGTATTCGTGATCGCGGCCTTGAGAGGTCTTCGCGTCGCCGCGATCCTCGCAGTGAATACGACAGAGCCGCTCGATGAGATAAGAAAAAACCCAGACCTTGTATACGAATTAATTGAAGATCCTGCGGTAAAGCAGGGAATGCAAAACGCGATACAAACCGCATTAGACAGCGTCTTGTAAGGGAATATCTCTTGAAGTTGCGGGTAGGTTGACTTATGCTTATTCAAGCAACTAATCTGGAGTTCCTATGGGTTTGTTTTTTATTGGCGGAATTAATGGGGTTGGTAAAACCTCTATCACAAACTCTCTTGCGGGAAGGTGCTCAAAAATAAAAGTGTTAAGCGGCACCGAAGAACTAATGGAGCGTCTTGGTATTGAAAAAAGCGGTTATGAACAACTGCGCAGGATACCGGAGGAAGAAAAAAGTGAAGCGTTCGCCGAACTTTTTCTTGATCTAAAAAAATCCTATCAGAGAAACGACATCGTGCTTGTAACCGGGCACTATGTCAAAATACTGAATGGCAGGATTACTCCCAGCTTCGGACCTTGGTATGGCGTATGCACTGCTGCTATTCTTGTGGCGAGTGAGCCGAATATGATTTTAAAGCGTATCCTTCGCGATGAACTTGAGGGGTCGAGAGCCGATAGAGGCTTATTCAAAACCGATTCTTCGATGGAAGAGAAAGTTCGATGTTTAAATAATGCTCAGATTCTATCGTCGAAGATCCTTACTTGTGCCAAGAGAGAATATAAAATCCCGGGTTTCAGGATTGAAAATCCAGAAGGGCAGTTACATCATGCCGTTAAAAAACTTATCAGTGTTGTTGAAGGGGGTTCTTTTTAATAACCCCCCTTCTATAATAGACTCGGATGCATATAACAAATTACCAGAAAGTTTCTAAGAAAGATCAACTTCTTCTGCGGCTGGCGAAAGATGCGGCTGAGCAATCAGTCTCGCAGGGGAGACATAAGGTGGGCTGTATTCTTTTGTGCGGAAACGGATCCGCATACGCGGGTGCAACGGCGCTTCGTACAAGGGTTATCGGTTCGACTTGTGCCGAACGGATGGCGCTTGATAAGTGGTATTTTAGCGGAACCAAAGAGATCCCCAGAACCTGCTATCTGGTGGGGATATTCGATCGGAAAAATTGGAATAATAATTTTATTTGCACCCCGTGCGGGGTGTGTTTGGAGATGTTTTTAGAGCTGATCACGGATCAAAAAGTGGGGAAATTGAAGTTCATATGTTCCAGTTGGAAATTAAACCGGGTGCTTTCCGCCGATCTCAGCGAACTTTTTCCACAGCCCGGTAAAGGGGGATGGCCATATAAAAAAATCGCAACATTATGATCAATAAAGGGGATCTTTGGTCTATTGCCCACGTCAACCACGATATATTTAAAGATTCGCTGGATTACACCGAGATGTGTTTCAATTCCGACATCGGCTGGTTCAAATACCTGAGCGAAACCACGCCGAACGGATCTCTCCTGAAAGAGAATGTTCTTTATGATGCGGTAGGGAGTGATAAAGTGTATCTTGCGCATATCACCAAGAGTTTTAGATCGATTCAGGAAAGCAGGAAGATGCTCTCAAGCAGCGGATGTTTGGTCGGAAGCGTATACTGTACGCCGGTTATCCAGAATGGACGGAAACTCCGCCTCCATAATTTGGGAGAATATATTTTGGAAAAAGAGGCCCCGAAGTTCAGTAAAGATAAAAAAGATGTAGCTTTGCTTCTTGTCGAATTGGAATTTCCTCGGGAGCGCATAAGTCCTTCCGTGGGAATTGATTATCTCAAACTCGGCCTTGTCCATTTTTCGGTTTTTTCCGATTTAAATTATCTTCTTTCCCACGACGAGTTGAACGAGCTGCAGCAGATGACTGTGCACTCAGTGAGGAAGACGAGCAATCTCCTTTCCGTCATTGAGGATTCTTCCCCTGAATTAATTGCCCCCAAATTCAGGGAGTTTTACAAATTGTATCAACATGCCGTTTGTGAACTCCCAATTTTCGGGTATCTTCTTTTTGAAACCCTCTGCGAATATATCGCCCTTTTTCAAAAGGGGACGGAAGTTGAGCGCTGTTTCGAGTGTGGCGAGCTGTATTGTGCAAATTTTAAAGATATGATCTTTTCTGTCTGTCCTGATCTTACTCGTTCTTTCAATCTAGGGTTGTTTCATCCTGACTTCGAAAGCATATTGAAATATCTCGTGAAAATAGGCGTGATTGCGACGAAGGAGGATGAAAACGCGTTCACCCTACACCTCGCGCGGCGTCTTTCCTATTTAGTCGAAAGCAGACTTTATCACCCTCTTCATTCCGATACGCCGGACAGAAAAACATTCTGGCGGAACATCGAGTGGGATTTCGAGTACCTCCAGCAGCAACTCATTCCGTTGCTCGGTCACGCCATTCACCGTCTTCTTAGAAACATGAGACGATACCCAAATTTCTATTTTTACTTCGATCAGTACAAAGCCCTGCAGGCGTGGAATTACTGGAATCATATGGACATCTCGCTTCCGTATAATGCGATCTTGCCGAAAGGAGAGATTGGCATCAATCCGGCGGATCCTTATTTGAAATATAAAGTGTTCACGGCGGACGTAAACAAAGAAAAGGGATTCACATATCTCGAAAAGAAAAAAGAACTCCCTCTGGCTATCGAACCGCGGCTTGCTGAGTTAAATATGCTCCTCATGAGAAAAAAATCATGAAACCGAGGGAAATCCGCAAGTCATATCAGAACGTGATGTCATTAAAAAAGTCGGTTGACCGTTTTTTAAAAGACCCTTCTCTGGCACCGGCGTTCAGGATCACTCTCTTTCAGTTGGAGAAGGATATCAAGTCGGCGCGTTCCTTCTGGGGAGATTTAGAGAAAAAAGACCGAACAAGAAGATTCGCAGTTTGCGGTGATAAGCTACAGATCGGAGGGGGACGGCATTATCTCAAGGGTTTCGTGAACCTCGATTTTTTTCCTCCCGCAGATGTCATCTGGGATTGTCGTTACGGACTCCCTTTCGGGAAAGGAAGCTTTAAGTTTGTGTTCTCTGAACATTTTTTTGAGCACATAGATTTTCCGATCTCGGCAAAAAAGGTGTTGCGGGAAATATACCGCGTTCTCAAACCAGGAGGAAGTGTGTTGTTGGGCGTTCCCGACGGAGGAAGAGTGGTGAAAGCGTATTATAAAAAAGAAAGGCAGTTCTTGGATCAATTGCGCGACAGGTGTTATTCTAGTCGTCGTCCTCCTGTCGAGATATATGGGGATTTGGATCTGGTAAATTACCTGTTTCGGGACCAGCTCGATAATCCCCATTATGCGGTGCATTACTGGGCTTATGACGAGAAATCGCTGGGGAATCTGCTCCGATCCGTCGGTTTCCGGAACATGCGAAAATCGAGTTTCGACAAACGCTACTGTAATCAAGAAAGAGAGTTTTATTCGTTGTATATGAAAGCGGTAAAATAAATTTATGTTTGAAATCGAGTTCAGGGCAAAATTTAATAAGGAGAGATTCGATGAGTTGAAAAAGTATCTCGATGCGCACGCGAAAAATCTCGGTGACGATGATAAGGATTGTTACTACTATATCTTTTCCGACAAGCTCCTGAAGCTTGTGCACAACACGTCGCAAAAAACCGCGAAAATCTCCCTCAAACTGAACAGGATAGGCGAAGGAGCGATGTTTCCCGAGATCGAGGCCTACTTTCCTCAAGAGGAGTTTGATACGATGCACCGCCTGATCGATGCGCTTGGACTTCCCGCGAAGGTGATGTACGGCCCGCAGAAGCGCGTAAATTATGAGTATCGCGGCTGTGAAATTGCTCTGAAATGGAGTGATGCATGGGGTTATCATATGGAAATAGAACAGGTGGTTACCTCGCCGGAGGAACGTGAAAATGCGGAAAAGCAGATCCGCGAAGTTGCCGATGAGCTTGGCATTGCGCTTATGTCGGAAGAAGAATTGAAAAGGTTTACGAGAGAAGCGGAAAGTAAAGCAGATCCACATCCATGAATCTGCGCCAAGGCCTACTCCAGCACGAAAAACCGATCCATCAGTTCCATGACCGGGATTCGCTCCAGTGGATGATATCTCATAAGCCGAAATTTCTTCCTGGATGCCATCCCCTTCCGGGGGAATTTATCGAGGCGGTGCGAAAAAACAAACCCTGGGATCGCATGGATAATCGGTGGTTTGCGAACGATCTCACCCGTGACGGGATACACGGTTTCCGGCATGCATGCAGGGTATCTCTCCTCGCGATGTATCTCGCCCTGGAGCACCACCCCCTCTCCGAGAAAGAACTTGCGGCAGTGATGTTTTCCGGCCTGCTTCACGACTGCCGGCGGAAAAACGACAATGCCGATCCTCGTCATGGCGCGAGGGCGGCCTTGTGGCTTGAAAGAAACCGGAATATTTTGCCCGGGAGACTTCAATCACTCATTCCGGCGATACGTTTCTCAATCTCGGTCCATAACGACCCCTACCCCCGCTTCTCGGGGGCGGCTTCTTATAAAAAATATAAGCCATTCGTCGATCTCCTGAAGACCGCCGACGCGCTTGATCGTTATCGTTTTCCGAGAGCGGATTGGTGGATTTCAAAAAAATTTATCGTTCTCCCCGCACATAAAAAAGGAATGGCATTCGCGTTTGAACTCGCATATCGAAGCGAATCGTTTTTCTTTAAAACCGCGGATAATAAGCGGGCGATACTTAGTTCATGGAACGAGCTCCAAAAATGAAATAGACCCCTGATTTAGAGAAGGAGAAAAAGGGATCTATTTGATTGATGTAATGACAAAATGTTCTTTCCGAAAATGGACCTGGTCGCCCGCTTTTTTGCCGATCAACGCTTTTGCGAGGTCGGATTGGTAAGAAATGTTCTGCATGTCGTATTCCGCGAGAACAAGGAAGCTTCCAATACGGATTTTTCTCCCATCATTTAACTCCAATATGGATCCGAACTTTACCGTCCCACTCGCGTCTTTCTTGGGTGTATACACGATGGCATTCTTTCGTATTCGATTGAAACGGTCCAATTGTATCACCACGAGGCTTCTTTGTTCTTTTACCGCTTCCTGTGGAAAATCGTCATGTCCGAAGTTTTCAGTACTTTGTGCCGCAACTTCGGCCTGTTCTTCTCCAAGCTCCTTTATCCTTTCGTTCAGTGCGGTGATCTTGCCCTCCAGTTTTACCATGTCTTCAGGGAAAAAATAATATTTTCCTGGCATGTGAAATATCTCCTTATTTATTTGCTGCAGTCAATGTATGCGGAAAGCAGGGGCTTGTCAATTTCTTGTTTGTGTCGTTGTCAAAAAATCGGGAACCGCAATTGTTAGATAAATTGCGGTTCGTTTGCTTATTCACTGATCAAACACGCTGAATGGGTCCCCCTCTCAATTTTCTCCCGTGCCGAGTTGAAGCCCCTCAAGCTCCTTACCCGTTCTATCCCTATCTCTTTAAGTTCAAAGTTGGAATTGGAAATTTTCTTCCCGAACTTTTCCCTTATTATTTCTAATGATTTTCCTAAGAAGTAAGGACCGATGATACTCCCAGTGTTTTGGAGGGTAATGGCTGCAGCCACTATGTTAACTTTCACTTTAAAGGTACCTCCTTTTATTTTTCTCATCATACAACAAGGCATCTCGTTCGGCGAGTGTTTGATATGATATAATAGAAGAAAAGAAATGAACCCGAGGATCAAACTATACGGAGTGATAGCGGGTGTTCTCGCGCTTTTGATCGCGGGGTTTGCTCTTGCGGAAACTTTGAGTACCATCGATTCGAATATTGTTACGGTTCCCACGCCGCCACTCGCTGGGTACTCGGCGTATTGCACGTCAATCAGCACCTCCACCATCTCCGTCTCATGGATTGGCAGCTTTATCCCTCCTGCGACCGCGTCGCTCTATGGAAGCAATTCGTATAATGGCGCCGATACGGCAACCACACCCCTTACGCCGCCGCAAGACAGTGCAGGAAATTATCTCGATCAAGGGCTTCCTGCGGGGACGCCGCGCTGGTATAGAGTCGATACGAAACTGAATGACGGGAGCGGCATGCTTATAAAAGGCACTCTTTTTACTTGTACCTCGGCCGTGATCTCGAGCGACACGCCGACGCGGCTTCTCGTATTCGCAAATGATCCGACTACGCTCTTTTTGAACTGGAAAGATAATGTGACGAGCACGGCGCCATATTCATTTGAAATCCAGAGGATTAAGGTAACGCCCAACACGCCGACTTCGACCGCGACGAGTTCTCCCGTGACCGCGGTTGACGTCCCCTTGCAATGGGTCGTTGCTGCAACCTCTACCCCGTATTACACGCTCATTGAACGGAGTACCTCGACGGCAACGGTACGCAGATTCGATCCGAAGAACGATTCCTCATATCAATCATTCTCAACCGGAAGCTGGGATCCGCTTGTCTCCGGGGATCCCCATACCTTCACCTATGACGATACCTCGATCCGGGATGCAACTCTTTATTACTACCGCTTCAAAACGTGCTCTTCGATTCCCATCGGAGGACTCTACACTACTCCGCTCTCGGGAAAGGAACAGTTCAATCCGGGATCGACGAAACCTTCGCCCGCATGCAGTATTCCTAAGCCGTCCGACGCGGGGATGATTATTATGACTCCGCCTCTCGCCCCCGCGAATGTTACCGCGACTGCGAAATCTGATTCGGCGATCGATCTCTCATGGACGAATCGTTCGGTGAATGCGACGGGGCTTATTATCGAACGTTCGATAGGAACGCAGAATAATTTCAGTATTCTTGCGAAACTGGGAAAGAATACCACTTCGTATTCCGATACGAATTTGAATGCGGGAACGCAGTATTACTATCGCATCCGCGCCTACAAAGACTTCGGCAATGGAACCACGCTTTATTCGGACTGGGTGTTTGCCGATGCAATCACGGATTTTGACGTGATGGTGACCGTGACGGGAGGAGACGGATCGGTTTCGAGTAATCCTTCCGGAATAAGCAAGTGTACCTCGGCTTGTTCCGCCGTCTTCCCTTCGGGAACTTCGGTTACGCTTACCGCGACTTCTACGAAGGCGACTTCGACATTCAGTTTTTGGAGCGGAAACTGGTGCAATGGGAGTACGAATGCCTCATGCATAATATATGGGAATGCAAGTGTTTCCGCCCTGTTTAGCGCTTCAAATTCTTCTGTTCCTCTTTCGCAACAGATTCAAATTCTGAATCCCTCATCTTCCGGTGGTGCTTCCGCTTCAAAAACCTCGGGTACTTCCAATACATCGAATATCCTCGGTAATTCAGGTGTTTTTACCGCTTCTCCTCCGACGCCAAACAGCCCGCTCATTCTGAGCGTTGCCGGCATGACGGCATTGCCGGTCGGCCAGCAAGAATCTTGGTATATCGATGCTTCCGATCCCAATAATGAAACACTTACTTATTCTGCCACATGGGGAGACGGAACCGCAGCATCGCCGCCTCAATCATCGACAACGCTTACTCATACCTATAGTGCCACCGGAACGTATTTAATAACATTCTCGGTCACTAATAGCAGCGGTGCGACTGGCCAGATGAGCGTGTATGTAGATGTGGTTGTCGTTTCTCCTTCTAGTCCAACAGGAGCGGCTCCTACAAATCTTCAAGGGACCATAGTTTCTCCGCTTAAAGTTCTTCTCACGTGGGATCAAGCCCCCGGCGTCTCATTTGGTTACAGGGGAGGATATAACATATATAGAAATGGAAATTTATGGGCGCGAACTTCTCTGCTCTATCAGCTGAACTCGACAGTATTTTATGATGATATTTCGTGTCCAAGCACCTTACAATATCAAGTTCAATTATTCTCGTATGACAATACGTGGAATATTGTTCCATCAAGCCAGCTTTCAAATATGGCAACAGTAGTGAATAGTGCATGCAATAATAATCCTACAGTTGCCGTACTCTCTCCGAATGGAGGAACGTATAAAACAGGCGACACTATCCATATTACTTGGAAAGCGACTGGCGCTCCTTCTACCGCGGTGAGCATCTATAATCTACGGGCGGATAATAATTATTACGGAGTTCCTCCCGTCTTTGGAGTAACTACCAGCAATACGGTTTCGGCCCAGGGAATTGTGCTCGACACCGGGTTTTATGACTGGACAATTCCTTCTACATTTTCGCCAGGCCAGTATGTAGTTGTGGTAGGAAGTTCATATGCAATAACGGCGTACAGCGCACCATTTTCCATTACGAACGCACAGGCATCGCTTTTGGATGCCGTGGGAAGCATGCGCAATATCGTAGTGAAGAGCGTTACGATTGCGTGGAATACGTTCATGGAAGGGGTACATACAATTCTCTCGCTGTTTCGCGCGCGCGTTCCCATCGCGGAAGGGCAGTCGGGAAATATAAATTACGACGCGTATTTTGCGCAGGCAACCTCGACATCGCCTATCCCATCACAAAAAGACAAAGGGCTCCTCCCCGACACAGTGTATCTTTATCGCGTGCGGGCGGTGTACGGGAATGGACAGAAAAGTTTATGGTCGCTCATGACTGCGGGGAAGACGCTGAATGGCAACGCATATCAAAGCGGCACCATCGCGCCGATTTGCATCAATAACAGTTACTGCGATCAGAATAGCTCGGACGTTCCGAACTACCGGTATACGAATCAGACGGACGCTGCGAAAAACGAGCAAAGCGAACTGCAATGTAAAGTGAACGCCGACTGCCGCGACGTGGGACGATCGAGTCAGGTGTTTGAAGAACGATAACGCCTGAGATCAGGAGGTCCGGGCGGCGGTAAGGGCGATAATCCGTTGTGCGCCCGCTTTTTTGAGGACTCTCGCCGCTTCGCGCATCGTTGCGCCGGAAGTCAAAACGTCATCCACAAGAAGAATATTCTTTCCGCACACCGCTTCGGGGCTTTTTACCGCAAAACTTCCGTAGATATTTCTCGCTCTTGCTTCGCGGCTTTCCAGTGCGGTTTGGGAAGAAGTCGCTCTTATCCTCACGAGTGCGTCTTGGAGTATGGGCATCATGGAGCTACGAAGAGGGTGAGCGAGGAGCAGTGATTGATTGAACCCGCGCTTTCTGAGCTTTCGCGGGTGGAGGGGAATCGGGATAACGATGAAATTCGAGAACAGAATGCCGCCACGCGCCGCGCTTCGAAGGAAGTACGATTGCAGTGCTTCCCCCAAAGGTATCGCCGCGGTTTTGACTCCTTCGTATTTCAAGAGATGGATGAGTTCGCGGATTCTTTTATTTTCGTACTTCCATGGTGCGATTCCGGCGAATCGCGTTTCTGGGTGACACGAGGGAATCACGGGGGATCGCCTTCTGCAGAAAGGACAGAAGAATCCGATCGGAAAATCGAAAGGAATGGCGCAGTTCCCGCAGAGCCATCGCGATCGTTCCTCCGTCTTGAGATGGGCGCGGCACACAAGGCAGAGCGGCGGGAAAAGCACTGCCTCAAAGAAACGAAACAAGCGAGAGAGTGTTTGCATGACAGTCCTTCTAGGGGTGTTGTTCTTATGGTAAAATAAAATGTAGAAATGAAAATAGGATCATTCTTCACCGATTTTTTCCGCGACATCGGGAATTTTTTCCGGTCAGGTACGGTGCTCGGCGTGGATATCGGAACGGCTTCCGTGAAATGCGCAGAACTTGGAGTAACCCAGGAGCGGCTCAAACTTCTAAATTACGGTATTCTCGAATCAAAGGAATATCTCATCCATCCGAATCGCGCCATCCAAACAAGCTCTCTTTCGATTTCGGAGTCGGACGCGGCCGCGCTGCTCAAAGCCGCGCTTCTTGAGATGAAACCGAAGGCAAAAATCGCCGTCGGTTCCATTCCCGCGTTCGCCGCATTCACGACGGTTTTGGATATGCCGCTTCTTTCAAAAGAGGAAACAACCAAAGCAGTGTTATTTCAGGCGCCGCAGCACATCCCGCTCCCCATTAAAGAAGTGGCGCTCGACTGGATGAAAGTCGACGAATTTGATACGCCGGAACGCACCCGGTATCAGCGCATTTTCTTAATCGCGATTCCCGAAGCAATCATTCGTTCTTATAAAACAATTTTCCGTAATGCGGGCCTTCAACTCATCGCGCTTGAGGTGGACGGTCTCGCACTTACAAGGGGACTCTTCC
Organism: bacterium; assembly: GCA_027310235.1. Classification (GTDB taxonomy): domain Bacteria; phylum Patescibacteriota; class Minisyncoccia; order UBA6257; family GWB1-50-10; genus JAKAHD01. The sequence goes on from DAIDBF010000050.1 coordinate 14,151, forward strand.
CGACCGGGACTCCGCCCGCGCTTCTTATCGATCTTGGCGCGGAAACGACCAACATGTTCGTTATTGAAGGACAGAACGTGCAGTATGCGGGCGAGAGCGACTACGGCGGCATTTATCTCACCCAGGCGATCGGAAGGAGCTTGGGGATTACCCCCATGCGGGCCGAAGAGCTGAAACGCAGGAAGGGGCTTTTGAAGGGAGGTGCGGAATCGGAGTTATCAACATTAACGCTTCCGTATCTTGATGTTATACTACAAGAAGTAAGCCATGTGAGAGAGGTGTATGAGCGTCGGTATGCGAAGAAGGTTGAGCGCATCATGCTTGTAGGAGGCGCGGCGAATCTTCTTGGCATCGAGAAGTATTTCAGCGCCGAGACCGGGCTCCCCGCGGTTTCTCCGAATGCATTCCGCGGCATGGAGTATGATCTTCGACTCGAGCCGGTCGTAAGGGAACTCCAAAACGAACTCCCTGTGGCGATAGGACTCGCGAAACGTTACTTCGCGTGATATTAAGAAAGTTATGCCCGAAACAAAACCAGCCGGTTCTCAAGAACAGTTTGTCGCCGAATCTTTATCGGTCGGGTTTCCGTGGCGTCTTCTCGTATTTTCGATCGTACTCTTCGGGCTCTCTATCTTCATCTACGTGGGCTTACGCGTGGGGTATAAATCATATCTGGATTCGAAATCGACTTCGCTCGATCAAGAACTCGCGAAACTCTCGAATTCGGTGAGCGAACAGGATCAGCAGCAGTTCATCGTATTTTACTCCCAGCTCACCAACCTGAAAAAAATACTTGCGGACCACGCATTCGGCGGAAATGTATTCTCGTTCCTCGAAGCAAATACGATTCCCCAGGTGTCGTATAGCGAGGCGAAGTACAACGATACTGCAACCCAGATTTCCCTGACCGGGGATGCGTCTTCGCTCCAGATGCTCGCGGCCCAGCTCGCGCAATTCAACAAAGCGCCGGGCGTTTCGAGAACCTCGCTGTCTTCCTTGAGTTTCAGCCCGAGAGGGACGGTGAGCTTCTCCGTTGATGTCGTCTTCGTCCCCGACTTTTTCTCGAAACCGCTATGAAAACTTCATCCAAAAGAATCTTAAGCATCCTGTTTTCGGCGCTGTTTCTTATGGCGACACTTGTCATCTACGGGAACCTGATCCAGCCGGAGGTGAGTGCTTCGAGCGAAAAACAGTCGGTGGTCGCTTCAAAACAAAATCTTTTTGACAACCAGAAGGCAGTAGTATCCCAAGTGTCGAAGCTGGTCGCTCAACTCCAAAATGCGGTCCAGCTTCAGCAGACGCTTTCGCTCGTAATCCCCGTAGGCGAGGGAGTGACGAATGTGTTAAACCAGTGGGAAGGAATTGCCGAGGCGAATCAGGTTACGATTCAGTCCTTGAACGTCAAACCGCCCGCGGCGCTCCTTGGCACCAAGCAGCCGCTCGTGAAACGTCTCGGGAACTTCGATATCGAAGCAAGCGTCTCGGGGACGTACGAACAGTTGAAACAATTCCTCCGCGGGCTCGAGTCGAGTACGCGGATTACGAACGTCACCAATTTCGATTTCAAACCTTTCTTCTCGAACGTCGCGGGAAGCCAATCATCATCGGTAGGAACGTACACGTTGCAGATTTCCGCGACTGCGTTCTATCAGGAGGAATAATCCAAACCACTTCTATGGCAATCATTGTTCAAGAAGAAAAGAAGCCGATCAACTGGTTCAATCTTATTATTATTGCGGTGTTCGTAGTAGTGCTCTTTTTGGGCATGTACTTCGTGTTTTTCAAGAAACCGGAACTCGTCGAGGTTGTCGTACCGACGAAACTCCAGAACTTAGGTCAAATTTCCCAAGCGCAACTCGATCCCGGCTCGACGATCGATACGCTGAATAAATACTTTTCAAAGAACTTCAGTCAAACAGTGACCATCCCGACTCCGGGAAGGGCGAATCCATTTGCCCCGTTCTAGGTTGCCTCACGCCGCACCTCTCCTCGGCTCGGGCGCTTGCTTAAAAAGTAGACCAATATCAGGAAGATGCAATATTACTTTTTAAGCATCCCGAGGAGTTCACGACGAGGGGCTACTTTATTATCTTAGGCCAAGTCCTACCCTCGCTCGGAGGGGCGCGGCGTGAGCATAATTCGGTCTTTGGATGAATGGATTTTTGAGAGTAATGAGTTATTATGAAGGTGTACTATTCTTATGACCGATCAAGAACTCATTCAAGCGTTAGTGAAGAAAGAATTACTTGCGGAGGCGATCGCAAAAAAGCTTCTTGAAGAAGCTGCGCTCAAGAATCGTTCTCCCGAATCCCTTCTTTACGAGGAACGGCTTCTCGACGAAGTGCAGGTCGCGAAGGCGAAAAGCGAAATTTTAGGGATTCCCTACAAGAAAATCGATCCCGCGTCCATAAGCGATAATCTTCTCTTGATTATCCCCCGTGATACCTCGCGGGCATATAACGTGATCCCGCTTGAGCGTCGAAGAGATATGCTCGTCGTGGGAATGCTTCGTCCCGATAACCTTGAGGCGCAGGAGATGCTCAGTTTTGTCGCGAAACGCGAGCGGGTAAGCTTGGGAGTGTATGTAGTGACGCCTTCCGATCTCGCGGCGGTATGGCGAAGATACGCACCGTACCGGAATGAAGTGGAGGCGGCGGTAAAGGAAATCGGTGTTTCGAAGAAAGTCGATGATCTTATGGTGACGCTTGAGGAAAGAGGAAGCAGTGCGGATGATGCGCCCATCATTAAGATCGTGGCATCGACGCTTCGGGAAGCCGTCGATTTGAGAGCTTCGGATATTCATATAGAACCCCAGCACGCGCGCCTCAGAATCAGATTCAGAATCGATGGTGATCTCCAAGAGGGAGCTTCGGTTCCTTCGGCCCTTGCGCAGCCCCTCATTTCCCGCGTGAAGGTGCTCTCTCGTCTGCGACTCGATGAAACGCGTGTGCCGCAAGACGGGCGTTTCAGAACGGTCATCGGAGGGAAAGATATCGATTTCCGCGTTGCGACTTTTCCTACGCCGAGCGGAGAGAAAGTAGCACTCCGCGTACTCGATCCTGCGACGGGCCTGAAGGGTTTGAAGGAACTTGGGTTTAACGAACACAACGCGCGGATCCTCGAGAAGGCGGCAGACGCCCCGTTCGGGATGATTCTGATCACTGGCCCTACCGGCTCGGGAAAATCAACCACGCTCTACGCAATGTTGCAGCGATTAAACTCGGATAAGGTGAACATCGTCACGCTCGAAGATCCGGTCGAGTATTTTATGGACGGAGTGAATCAGTCGCAAGTGAGGCCGGAGATCGGCTACGATTTCGCTTCAGGGTTGCGGCAGATCCTACGGCAAGACCCCGATATTATCATGGTCGGTGAGATCCGTGATACGGAAACCGCGGGGCTTGCGGTGAATGCGGCGCTGACCGGCCATCTTATGCTCTCGACGCTCCACACGAATAATGCGATAGGAGTCATACCGCGTCTCATCGATCTCGGCGTGCCGAGCTTTCTACTCTCTTCTTCGCTGAATCTGATGCTCGCGCAGCGTCTGGTAGGCAGGCTGTGCCCGGAATGCAAGCGCGCCGCCCCCGCTTCGGAAGAAATGCAGAAGGTTATCAAGAAAACAATCGAGAGACTTCCGGAAGAAATCAAATCGAAACTTTCTTTCAAACCGCCGTACTCGGTATACCGTGTGGAACCGAATCCCGACTGCAAGGTGTGCAAGGGGAAAGGAACGCGGGGACGCGTTGCAATTTTTGAAATTTTCATAATGACAAGGGAACTTGGCGAGATAATCAACAAAGGATTTTCCGAAGAGGCGCTTATGAATGAAACGGTGCGGCAAGAGATGGTGGATATGCGCGCCGACGGGATTTTGAAAGCGCTTCAAGGAGAAGTGTTGCTCGAGGAGGTTTTGAGAGAGACGGAATAAAAGAGTGTGTGTATGATCCCGCACCACATTTCCCCTCACTCGGGCGCTTGCTTCCCAAGCAGACTGTCTTTAGGAAGATATAATCTTGCTTGGGAAGCATCCCGAGGAGTTCACGACGAGGGGCTACCTCTAATCGCCAAGGCCCAAGTCTTACCCTCGTTCGGAGAAACGCGGTGCGGGCATATATTGCCGTGATCCAAATTTCTGCAAAAGATGAGATACATCTCTGACACTTCGAAAGTGCCAGATGAGGTATCCAAAACGATTTTCAAATAGAGGAGGGGCGCGGTATGGTGTGGGTATGTCATACACCCACGTCCTGCCAGGCGCCGCCTCCCTGGTATAT
>DAIDBF010000063.1 GCA_027310235.1 bacterium
CGAAGAACTAAAGATAAGCGTTTCATATCTTCATAGCGATGTGAAGACGCTCGATCGCATCAAGATTCTCACCAATCTGAGAAAAGGTTCCGCAAAGGGCGGCTTCGACGTTTTGGTCGGCGTGAATCTTTTGAGAGAAGGACTTGATCTTCCCGAGGTATCGCTCGTTGCGATCTTGGATGCCGACAAAGAAGGATTTCTGAGGAGTGAGACATCTTTGATTCAGACAATAGGACGCGCAGCAAGAAACGTGCGGGGAGAAGTGTTGCTCTATGCGGATACCATCACCGGTTCTATCAAGCGCGCGATCGCGGAGACCGAACGGCGAAGGGCGCTTCAGCTCGCCTATAATAAAGTTCACAAGATTACGCCGAAAACAATCGAGAAGGAGATAAAAGATATCCTTCCGGTGGATGAGATTCTTGCGCTCGAGACCAAAGTTATCCCCAAGTCCAAGACAAGCATCGAAAAACTCGTAGCGGAGAAGGAACGGGAGATGAAAAAAGCCGCGGAAGCGCTCGATTTCGAGCTTGCGGCGATCTTGAGAGATGAGATTAAGATTTTGAGAGAGAAAACAAAGAAGCGCTGAGCAAGGAACCATACCACAAAAACGGGTAAGACTTGGGCCTTGCCGACCCGGAGCGCACACTTTTGTGGTATGATTCCTTGCTGCTTCTCCTAATCGGGGTGGGGTATAATGTAACTATGAAGATCAACATTAAGAGCGTGCGCGTGAATCTTTCTCCCGCGTTCAAGGAGTATGTGCGAAAGAAGATAAACGCGCTCGGCCGTTTCCTTAAACGATTCGACAAGAACGACAGCGTGACTGCGGAAGTCGAGATCGGACGCACGACGGAACATCATCGCCACGGCGAGATTTATCACGCCTCGGTGGATATCGATCTTCCCGGAAAGAAGATACGGGCGGAGGAGGAGCACAGTGATCTCCTCGCGGCAGTGGAGATTGCGAAAGACAAGGCGAAGCAAGATATCCAAAAACACAAAGAAAAGACCGTAGAGAAGTACTCGAAGCAAGTGCGAAAAAAGAAAAGACCCGGGAAGTAGGATCTCGAGATAACTTTCTCTTCTCTCGTCAGCTAACGTTCCGCTCGAATGCCTTCGTCCTCGCTCATCATGCGGAAATTGAGGGTTCGCGCAACTCAACCTCCGCTTCACTTCGGGATTCGTACAGTGCGCGCTCCCCTCATTTCCTTTGGTTCGCTCGGGAAGGCATACATCTCGCTTCACGATGCTTCCTCGAGGAGAGGAAGTTATCTCTCCGGGTTGAGTTACTCGTACGGTCTCCCAAGATAATCACTAATGTTGGCATAAATGAAATGCTGCACATCAAAGATGCACAGCATTAGTAAAAATAAGTTCTAATTAGTTCTCTAATTCCAGAATTTTCATAAGTAAATCGTAATTATTATGAAAGCTTTTCTCTCTTATAGCTCGGCGTGATGTATTTGCCTCAATATGGTAGAACGTTACCGGAACAACATGTTTTGATCCTTCTTGTAGGATCTCTACATCTCCAGAGATGTAATAAGCATTCGCATTTCTTGGGGCTATATTTTTAACCTCTTTTATTCCGTACTTGAGGAACCCGTAGTACCCCCCGATTGTTGTTGTGAAAGACGAAGGACCATCAACTTTATGAATCCTTGTCACCGCATATTCAGGTTCGTCCGTGTCCATTCGTTCGCCTTTCTTGGGGTATTGCGTGAACCATTTTCCGTCTATCTCCATAAGGGTCGAGAATTCAAGTTCTGTGGGACTTTCTACCTGTTCAAAGAGTATGTCGGGATGTTTTATGATCATATCTTGGAAATTCGGTATTCCGGCGTGTATACTTATGATCTTTGATTCTGGACGTATCGCAACAAAGCGAACGCCGTCCCCCCATTCATGGCAGCTTACGTCTAGCACGAGACTTTCATTTTCTTCGTGGTACAGATGGCATAATGCTCCGGTCGATATAAGATGTGCAATAGCATAACCTCTTTCAATTTGGCGAAATCCCTTCTCGCCAAAACTATAGCGACAATTACCGGCATCTTTTACAGCAATAATGTATGGATCTGAATCCTCGGCACCGTCTAGTGTATGTTGTTTCCGACGACGATCAAGAAACTCTTGGAAAGTATACTCATTAGTAGAATACTTATTTTCAGGATTTAGCCTGGCCTGTTCTCGATGCCACTCCCGCGCAAATTCTGCATGAATCTGCAGGTACCTCTCAGTATTTGTTCCAAGACGCGCTCTTAGAACTAAATCTCGCATCGCTTGAGATAAACGAAGCATTTGCATAAAGGGGAATTGGTAAAGCGCGCAGTATGACTTCATATCCACAATGCTCACCTCGCCGAACTTACCCGATTCAAGATCAAAAAAATCTCTCTGGGTTATTCTACCTCCACGACGCCCTCTACTCTTGTCGTTGTACTCCCAACTGTATGCTTTCTGGATGCCATCTAAAGTAGAAAGGGGATCGGTGCCGTGTGCAACAATAAGAATTAAGTTGCCTTTTTTGCTTCTCCCTAAGAATTCCGCTGTGGTTGTCGTGAAATAGGTTTCCCACGGAGTTTCCCCTGGTTTTGTGGCAATACGTGCATCGATTATGTCCGGTAAGGTTCCGATTCTTCCAGTGGTGCCCGCGTACCTCTTTGCCTGTTTCCAAGCAGCGACGAGTCCATCCTCATGGTAAAACGCCATCACGGATGGTAACACTTTTGTCTTCATTTTTTTCTCCTTCCCGTTTTCTGGGTTTTAGAGTTGTAAAAATTATTAATGAACAGTCCAATATTTTCTTGGACTGTAAATATTATGTATAAAAAATTAATATAAGTCAAGATACCCCCATCGAGGCCCGGCCTCGATAGAATCCCATTCTCGGATTTTATTCCACCCGATCGAAAGTGAACCAACGCAAAGTTCCTAGAGGAATATGATAAACATCCTCGATAACAGTACGCGGATTTCGAAACTCCGCCTTTCCCCAG
>DAIDBF010000066.1 GCA_027310235.1 bacterium
GAGTGTCTCCTTCTGGTTTGCCGCGATGATACTCGTGGCGTATTCACTTTCTTCCGGACTGTACCAGTTGAAGGAGATGAAAACCTTCAGACAAGCCGAGATCGCGATCGCGGTTCTTGTCATACTCGTATTTATCGGAGAATATCTCCTCAAGAAGGCGCTCGGAAAACGGATGGGGTTCAATACGGATACGAAAGAAACGGAAGACAACGTCTCGGAAGAAGACGAAAGGGGGCTACGATAGGCGCGTTTCAGAGCCGGTCAATCTTAGCAGCCAGGATAAAGTCACTTTCCGAAAGTCCGCCGAGGGCGTGCGTGGAGAGTTCCAGCTTCACGCGATTATAAAATATGCAGATATCGGGATGATGACCTTCGCGCTCCGCGAGATCAGCGACCTTGTTGATGAAGGCCATCGATCCCTTGAAATCGTCGAACGAAAACTCCCGTGAGATTGCGGAAAGGTCGGCGTTCGGCTTCCACGCGGGAACCTGGGGAAGATACTCTGCCGCACCTTCCTTCCCGAGCGGCGGAATCTCCCCTTCGCATGCGACGCACTTTTTTTGAGTAAGATCCATATACCGATTATAACCGATATCAGCCCGACAGGACGAATTATTGCCCCTAAGAAGGAAATGTCCTAAAATGGAAAAGTTTGAATCAAGGAAAAATTGAAATAAAGTAGGAATGCCGCGGTAGCTCAGTGGTAGAGCGCAGCCCTGAATCTTTGGGGCTTTCCGCAGAAATGCGGATTGAAAAATCGGGTGAATTCGGGGAAAACTTCTCTCCTAAGAGAAACAATCCCGAGCCAAGCCGGAGAGGGTTTAAGTCCTTCGGAAGGTGTAGAGACTAACGAGTGAGTCCCAACAATAATCTCGTATAAGCGCCCGACTCCCCTCTAGGGAGATGAGATAGTCCAAGTTGGCCTTGGAAGAGGCTGGCGTCGGGTGTTCGATTCACCCCCGCGGCACAATATAAAATTGTTCGTTATGGAAAATATGAATCTTCTTGAGGTGAACAACCTCTCCGTCGCGCTCGACGATAAGACCATCTTCGAAAACGTTTCTTTTTCGCTCAAGCCCGAGGAAGTACTTGCGGTAATCGGCCCGAACGGCGCAGGAAAGTCCGTGCTCTTAAAAACGCTCCTCGGATTCTATGAGCCGAAAAACGGCGCGATCACGTGGGCACCGGACGCAAGCTACGGATATCTCCCTCAGCGTTTTCACGTGGATCACTACCTTCCGATGACCGTCGAGGAGTTTCTCAGGCTCAAACCGAATCCGAAATACTCGCTCCGGGAAGTGCTCCGGATGGTGGAGATCGACGAACACTGGCTCGGGAAAAATCTCGCTACGTTTTCGAGCGGACAGCTCCAGAAAATTCTTCTCGCATGGTCCATCATCGATCAGCCGAAAGTGCTGCTCTTCGACGAACCCACGGAGAACGTGGACGTGGTCGCCCAAGAATCGATCTACGATCTTCTCCACCACCTCCAGGACACGCTTCAGATTTCAATCATCATCGTCTCGCACGATCTGAACATCATCTACCGCTACGCGAATCAGGTGTTGTGCCTGAATCATTCGATGACGTGTTACGGCACACCGAAGGATATTCTCACCAACGAGACACTTTCCCAGCTCTACGGCAATCATACGTACTTCCACCATCACCACATCGGGGAAGAACATCACCACTAACTCCATGTCCGATATCTTTCTTTACACGCTTATCTCCGGAATCTTCGTCGCCGCCGCCTCGGGACTCATCGGATCATTCTTGGTGCTCCGCCGAATGACGCTTATGAGTGATGCCCTGTCTCACGTAGCGCTCCCCGGAATTGCTCTCGGCGTAGTGCTCCACTTCGAACCGATTTTAGGTGGAGTACTCGCGCTTTTTATCGGAATTATCCTCATCTGGCTCATCGAGACGAAGACAAAGCTCGCAACCGAATCCGTAACCGGCGTGCTCTTCGTAACGGCGCTTGCGATAGGATCGCTTCTCATCCCCGAAGCGGACCTCCTTGAGGCGTTTTTCGGGAGTGTCCAGCACATCACGCTCCCCGAAATCATCATTCAGACCGCAATCGCGATCGCAGTGATTACAATCGTCTTCGCGCTCAAAAAACGCCTCACGCTCTTTTCGATCGCCCCCGACTTAAGCGCTTCGCTTAAGTTATCTCCGGCGGTAACTCAGCTTTTACTTCTTACGCTTATCGCGCTTACGATTGCGATCGGCATCAGCTTCGTAGGAGTGCTTTTAATAAGCGCGCTCTCCATCATCCCCGCCGCGGCGGCGCGCAATCTCGCAAAAAGCTTCGATGGTTTCGTGTGCGCAAGCATTATTATTGCGATCATTTCCCTTACGGGAGGACTTCTTGTCGGAAATATCTATTCCCTGAACCCGGGTATTATGACGGTCTTGATAAGCGCGGCGTGCTTCGCACTCAGTTTGTTCAAAAGAAGGTAAGCCGGGCGGTTCATCCCATCGCCTTCACCACCTTCGAGACGCCGACCGCGTACGCGGCCATCCTAAAACTCACCGAGTTGTTTTTTTTATATAAGTATGCCGCGTCGAATGCGGTATCGATTTTTTTCTTGAGCTCGGAAAATGTCTTCTCCTTGGTCCAGTGCTCATCGTGCATATTTTGATACCATTCGAAGTACGAAACGGTAACGCCTCCCGAGTTCGCCAGCACATCTGGAATTACCGTAATTCCTTTTTTCTCCAGTATCGCATCCGCCTCGTCCGTTGTAGGGCCATTTGCCATTTCAAGCACATACTTCGCCTTGATTCTTTCCGCGTTCTCCGAGGTAATTACGTTTTCGGTCGCCGCGGGAACAAGGATGTCGACGGGAAGCGTGAAGAGCTCTTCGTTCGAAATTATTGCCGCGCCGGGCATCCCCTCAAGCGATCCGTGCACTTTTTTGAACTCGATTGCGGCATCAATGTCGATCCCTTGATCGTTTTTGATCACGTGTTTCGAATCGGCGATTGCAACTACCCGATATCCCGCTTCGCGCGCATAGCGTGCGACATAATATCCTACGTTCCCTATTCCCTGTACCGCGATTGTCGTCTGTTTCGGATCGAGACGCTCCCGTTCCGCAAGATTCTGCAATACGTAAAATCCGCCGAGACCCGTCGCCTCCGTTCTTCCCTCGATTCCCCCCTTCTCGATCGGCTTTGCGGTAATCATCGCGGGCGTGTACTTCCCCACGATCTTCGCGTACTCGTCCGCCATCCATCCCATCATCTCGGGAGTCGTGTACATATCCGGCGCCGGCACGTCCTTATCGGGCCCCACAATTGTATGGATCGCACGGATATAGGCGCGGGAAATCCGCTCAAGTTCCCAGGACGAACATTGTTTTGTGTCGACGACGACGCCTCCCTTCCCTCCGCCGAACGGAATGTCCGCAATCGAGCACTTCCACGTCATCCACATCGAAAGCGCGCGGATCTCCGAGGGATTTACGAACGGGCTGAAACGAATGCCTCCCTTGTACGGTCCCCGCGCATTCGAATGCTGGGCGCGGTATCCTAAAAACATCCGCACGGTACCGTTGTCCATTGTGACTGGGAAATGTACCTCGAGAAATTTGTCATGCACCGAGAGCCGTTCGACGACCTCGGGCGGAAGTTTTAAAATCGTCGCGATCCTTTTTAGTTGTGTGATGCTTGTCACGTACGGATCATTCATGGTTGCTGTAGTTATAGTACAAACCGACGATTAATAAATTTCACTGCGCCCCCGCCAGGACTTGAACCCAGAACCCTCTCCTTAGAACGGAGCTGCTCTATCCAGTTGAGCTACGGGGGCTTATCTCTAATTTATACTCATTCTTTTTAGGAATCCAGCTTTCCACCCCTGCATTCTTCTAAACAGGTTTTTATCATAAACACAAATGACACACGTGCCATTGTAAAGAATATTCTTTCTTTGTCCAAGCGAGGTCGGTTTTACAAATGTTTTTTGGAACTGACTTAATGGAATATTTGTTACTTTTGACCAGTACTTCTCGGCGTTTTTCCTTGAGAGGATTTCGTGAATGTGAAGAGCGATCCTAAATTTTTTTTCAGGAACATCACAAATTTCTCTGAACCATCTCATCATTAGTTTTATCATTAAAGGATCTGGGTTGCTGAATTTTATGGTTTCATTGCTTTTTGCTCCTTCGGCCCAATACAGCATCAACCCGGGCAAAAACAATTCATTTCCGGAGAGGTTCGGCAATTCTTCCCTTGCATTATTCATTATTTCCTCGGTTCTTTCTATTCTCCTCCTTTGTTGCGCTTTTGCTCCCGCATATCTTGAGATCTCTCTTCCTTGAAGCAATTTCTCTTTTTGTCGGGGCGTCAATTCTATATCTTTCAACCAGAGACTTATAGTAGATTTTGAGACATTCGTTTCCTTTATTATCTCACGGTAGCTACGACCATATTTACGCATCTGAATTGCTTTTACTTTTTCTTTGAATTTCATATATCCTCTTCTTACTAACTATAGCATAGTAGAAACTGAGTAATATGGCCGAGGTTCGTTTTAATAATTGCAAGCGTCCTAGAAAGTCGGGTAGAATCAATTGGAGGAGGAGTTATATCTTCTTTCGTGTACGGAGAGTAGTATACCGGTAGTACGCCTGCCTTGCCCCATTAGAAACAATCGGAGAGTAGTGTAATGGTAGCACGAGTCCTTTGGGAGGATTTAGTCCGGGTTCGAATCCCGGCTCTCCGACAAATTATCTTCATCAAACTTAAATTTTTTCAACCCCCACACTAAGTTATTTAGCCATGGCTAAATAACTTAGTGTAACTTGGGCAAATGCGGTTGCGCGCTCCATCCTTCTTATCTAAAATCTACCCATGGAAGAATTATTCAAATGGCTCACGGCGATAATGGGGGTTGCAATGTCCATGGGCTACTATCCGCAGGCATATAAGATCTTCAAAAACAAGTCCTCAAAGGATGTTTCTATTCTCACCTATCTCGTCTTTGGGGTGGGGACGATCGTGTGGCTTTTATACGGAATCTACACACGCGATATCGTAGTTGCGCTCGGGTTCGTCTTCGGCGTCATCGGCTCTTGGCTCGTCATCTTTCTTTTATTGAAATACAAAGACAATTCGTCTTAAGAGTTTCGCCTACAAAAAATGTTGAAGCGGCAGGGAATGTTCCGCGCCGCTTCGATTTACTACGATAAATTCGTTATTTTTTTGCTTTCTTTGCTGTTTTCTTTCTTCTTCTCGATAAGAACAAGTTTCTTTTCATTCTTGCCCTCGCCGATCGTGAGCTTTCTTTCTTCTCGAGGAAGCATAGCGAAGCGAGAGTATAGCTTCCTGAGTCGAGGACGAAGGAACTCAAATATCGCACCCGAGTGACGAAGTCACTCGGGAAAGGGGCCGGGGAAACGGGAGTTTCCCCGTGGCGGAAGCTGTTGAAACCGAAGGGTTTCAAGGAGCGTAAGCGACGTTCGAGTCCC
>DAIDBF010000069.1 GCA_027310235.1 bacterium
GCGCGAAATGAGCCAATCGCGGAGACGATACTGCGTCGTACGCTTTCCGCCGACGGACTTCGTAATTTCCCACTTCGCTTTTTCGGAATCCATTCCGTCGAACTTCCCGGAGTTCACCAAAATCCCATCGCCTTCATACAATTCCGCTCCTTTGGAATTTTTGTCATTCAAATTTATTTGGGAATTGGGAATTGGGAATTGGGAATTTGATGTCTCCGAGACGATCACTTCACGCACGGGCAATCTGAACTTCCTGGCAAAATCAAAATCCCTCGAATCATGGCCCGGCACGGCCATAATCGCGCCCGTACCGTATCCCGAGAGCACGTAGTCGGCGACAAAAACAGGTATCTCCTCGTTGTTCGCGTGATTGATCGCCTTAATACCTTTCAACTCAACTCCGGTTTTCTCTTTATTTTCTATTCTCTCTTCTTCTGATTTCTTCTTCGCGGCCGCGACATACCTCCTCACCTCTTCATAATTCCTAATTCCTAATTCCTTATTCCCGATTAACGGGTGTTCCGGCGCGAGCACCATGTACGTCGCTCCAAACAACGTATCCGGCCTCGTCGTAAAAACCTTGATTTTTACTTCGCGGCCCTTGATTCTAAAATCAATCTCCGCACCCTCCGATTTTCCTATCCAGTTTCGCTGCGCGATCTTCACTTTTTCGGACCAGTCGATCGTGTCCAAGTTTTGTAGCAAGCGTTCCGCATACTTCGTGATTCTAAAGAACCACTGTTCCAGTTCTTTTTTCACGACGACCGTCCCGCACCGCTCGCACTTCCCGTCAATCACCTGTTCATCGGCCAAGACGGTCTTACACGAAGGACACCAGTTGACCGGCTGTTTCTTCCGATACGCCAGGCCGTGCTTCCACATCTGGACGAAAATCCACTGCGTCCACTTATAGTACTCGGGATCGTACGTCTCGAGCCGTTCGTTCCATGAGAATCCATTCCCCACAATCTCGAGCTGTTTATAAAAATGCCTCTCGGAGACCTTCGCTTGCTTCATCGGATGAGTACCGATCTTTATCGCATAGTTCTCCGAATGGATACCGAATCCGTCGAGCCCCATCGGCTCGAACACGTCGTATCCCTGCATGCGCTTGAAGCGGCCGTAAATGTCGCTTCCCGTAAAGGCGTACATATTCCCCACGTGGAGTCCCTCCGCCGAGGGGTACGGGAACATCATGAGGTTGTAGAAAGGTTTTTTCGCCGAGGAGAGATCGGGCTCGTACACCTTCTTTACTTTCCAGGTTTTATTCCACCTCTTCTCTATGGAGGAAAAATTGTATCGCTTCATACCGATTTATAGTAATTCAAAACAAGGATTAGCTCAATAAAACGGGGGTTATATTTTGAAAACTCTTCGCACATTCTCCACGGTGATTCTTCTCATTTCTTCTTCGGAAACCCCTTTGATCTCCGCGAGCTTTTTTATCACTTCCTGTACATAGAGCGGCTCGTTCCGTTTTCCGCGATACGGAACTGGTGCGACATACGGTGCATCGGTTTCGCTCATAATTCTCTCCATAGGGATCATCCGTATCACCTCGTCGTAACTACGAACAAAGGTTACGACGCCACCGAAGGTGAACGAAAATCCGAGTTCAAGAAGCCGTTCCGCGTTTTCTTTCGTGCCAGCGAAGAAGTGGGCGACACCGGGATTCCCCGGGATCAGGAAATCGGGGTTAGAAATTAGGATAGTAATAAGATCATCGAAGGCGTCTCTACAGTGGATCATAAGCGGTTTTTTCACCTCAAAGGAGAGTTTCATTTGTTCCAAAAATGCGGTGCGCTGCCGTTCCCTAATTTCTGATTCATTATTCCCTATTCGATAATAATCGAGACCACATTCACCTATTCCCACCACCTTCGGATCAAGCGCCAGCTTTTTATAGTACCCGGAGTCGAAAATTTCTCCTCGACTCGTGAATGCCCGCGCGGCTTCGCCTCCCCCGAGCTCTTCCTCATCGTGAAACGAGGCGCTTGTGTGTACCGGATGGAGTCCGATAGTCGCGTACACTCCTTCCGGGAACTCACGTGCGATTTCCACCGCGCGACGCGAAGTATCCCTCTGTGTACCTACATTAATAAGCCCCCCGCCGGCATCGAGCACTTTTTGTACCACCTCTCGGTAATCCTCTCTGAAGGCGGCGAGATTCGCGTGGGTGTGTGCATCAAAAAATTCGTAGTTCATCCCAGTAGTAGAAACTCGATTAGTGCTCATAAAAGTGTTCTCTTAATCTCCTTTTCATGAATCTCCTTCCCTGAGTAGTTTTGAGATAATGCTCTCTCCTTTTTGCATCCTTTTCATTAATACATGCTTCATAATATATCAATTTCCAAGGCATGTATCTCTTCGTCGAGAAAGTAGTACCGCGATTATGTTCTTCGTATACTTATTGCAAAGCGAGAAAAATGGGGAGCGGTATATCGGCTTCACCCATGATTTGAAGAAAAGAATCCAAGAACATAATCGCGCAATCGAGTTTTCACTACCGGGTTTCCCAGTAGTAGAAACTCGATGCCTTTCGGCGCGCGGTGTATCGAGTTTTCACTACTGGGTTCAGCCCTTGTATTATAAACGAAAATTTTTTAGTATGAAGCTGTTTTTTAACAATTTCAGAGGTAACGTATGGTAGCAGCGGGTCTGAAAATGCTTCTTCTCGACTGGGACGGTGTTATGATTGAGAGCCATTGTTTTTATTATAGACAAATAAAAACGGTGTTCCAAAGATACTCCGTGCGATGTCCTTCTCTCAGAACCTTCAAAAAATGGGTGAGTGTTTTGGGAGTCGAGGGCTTCTATAGGAAATATGGGATCAAGGCTTCTTTCCCCGAGATAAAGGAGATAGAAGAGGAATATAGAGATAATCATCTCCTGGAAGAAATAACTATCCCCTACGACGCCCACGTACTCATCGCGGTCTGCAAGACGAGAGGGGTAAAAACCGTCATCCTCAGCAATAACTTCAAGGGGGTAATAAACAAGATCTTGAAAAGAGATTTACTCTTTGTGGACGAAGTATGTTCGTCAAAAGACAAGGCGAAGAGCATAGAGGAGTTTATCGAGAAGTACGGCGTTGAGCGCGAACGGATTATCTTCGTGGGAGATACCGTGCAGGATATTCTCGCCGGGAAAAGGGCTGGCGTGAAAACAGTAGGATACTCCGGAGGATATCACACTCACGCCCAAATCAAGGAGGCCGATCCCGACTACGGAGGAGAGAGGAAAATATGCTCACTCCAGGAAATTACGAAAATTGTATTCCAGCTTACTTGAAACGAAGGCGGAGATGACTACATCCCGCCTTCTTCTATTTTCCAATCCTCGGGAAGAGCGGCTGAACTGATTCGGGATGTTGTAACGCTCCCGTAATCTTCTCGCTTGTTTCGGGGAGAAGAGGTTTCAGCATGAACGCAATTTTGTCCACTTCTGCCAGAAGTTCTTCCAGGATTTTCTTCGCCCCTTCCGGATTTTCTTTTACAAGCTTGAATGGTTTCGTTTCATCTATTTTTTTATCCGCATCCGCAATGCGCTGCCAGACATAATCGGCGGCTTTTTTAATTTCAAACGCGTCAAGACACTTCCAAAACGGCACAAGCGCGGGGTCGTTCTCGAGACCGCCGCTTCCCGGCGTCTTAACACCGTTGGTGGATGCCATTGTTATCACTCTGCTCACCAAATTCCCAAGACCATTCGCAAGATTAGCGTTATACGATTCCTTAAACCGATCGAGCGTAAAGTCACCATCTTCAAAAGTCGGTGCCTCACGGAGAAGCCAGTAGCGGAGCGCGTCCGTGCCATATTTTTCAACGATTTCAAACGGATCAATGACATTTCCCACACTCTTCGACATCTTCTGCCCTCCGCTTATGATGTGTCCATGATAGACGACCGTGTCGGTCGTTTTCACGCCGGCGGACATGAGCATTGCCTGCCACATAATGGACTGAAATCGTATCTGATCTTTCCCGGCTGTCTGGACAACCACGCCATTCTCCCAGAATTTCTTATACGAACCCTCCGCGTCCTCCGGCCAGCCGAGCGTCGAGATGTAATTCGTGAGCGCATCAAACCACACGTACATCACCTGCGTCTCATCTCCCGGGACCGGGACGCCCCACGACAACCTCTGCTTTTCGCGCGAAACACTGAAATCATCAAGTCCGTTTTCCACAAATTGAATTGCTTCACGCCGACGTCGTTCGGGAATGATCGTCTCGTTTTTTGAAAGATGCTCAAGAAGCTTTTCTCGGTATGCGCTCAATTTGAAAAAATAGTTCTCCTCCTCCACTTCGATCGGGTCCATCGTCGGATGATTCGGACATTTTCCCTCCACAAGATCGGAGTCCTTAAGAAACATCTCATCACCGACACAATAGAGCCCCCGGTAACTCTTTTTATAAATATCACCCCGCGTCGCACATCGTTTCCACAACTCCTGCGCCGCATGCACATGATGCCGGTCTGTAGTTCTGACAAAATGCGTGTACGAAAGATTCAACGCAGACTTCAACTTGTCGAACTTCGGGGCATATTCATCCGTGTATGCCTGCGGATTTTTGCCTTCTTCAAGCGCTTTCCTGTAAATTTTCAACCCATGCTCGTCCGTTCCCGTATTGAAAAATACTTCTTCTCCGAGAAGTTCCTTATGATAGCGCGCAAGTGCATCCGCCTGCACGATCTCGAGCGCGAACCCTATATGCGGGGCGGCGTTCACATACGGCAGCGTGGTAGTGATATAGAAGTTCTTTTTCATCAAGAAACGGGATGTTGCTCTTTATGCGCCGCAACATGATCAAATATCTCTTGTACCAAAACCGCAATAGGAACGGAAAGAAGAATTCCAATAAAACCCCCGATCTCCCCTCCCACAAGGAGGGATACAACAACCACAACAGGATGAACCTTCATGCCTCTTCCCATCACGAGGGGCACCAGAACATGATTTTCAAACTGCTGGAGTACGAAGAAAAAGAGTATTACGTAGAATCCAAGGCCGAGCGAATCCGTTGAAGCGATGAAAAAAGCGGCGGCACCGGCAACGATCGGCCCTATGATAGGAACAACTTCCAGTATCGCCGCAACGAGCCCGAGTACGAGCGGGTAGCGCACGCCGATAATCCACATCCCGAGCCAGACCGAGAGACCGATAAAAACGCTTAACACCACCTGGGTGCCGAGCCATCGGCGCATTTTTCTTTTAAACCCTTCAAATATCGCGATTGTCGGGCGCTCATATGCGGCGGGGAGCACGACTCTTAGCATCTACTCCGTGCCTTCTTTCTGGATCGAGAGATAGAGCGTAATGACGATCGTCCCGAAAAGCAGCGCAAGCGCTTTGAACACTCCTGAGATGATCGCCGAGATCGGTTCCCCATTTCCCACAAGATTCAAAATTCCATTGAGCCCCAAACTTTGAATATCCACATTCGGGAGCGTGATTCCGGGAATGGATGATATTGCCTGAGTGAAATGCACAACGAATCCCCCGATTTCGTGAAGCACTACGGGGACAACGAGGTAGAGTGAGATCACAAGAACCGACAACACGAAGGCGAGTACCGCAAGCACCCCCAATGTTCTTCCGATCTTCAGCTTCTCGCCCAGAAACTCTACCACTGGTTCGATGCCGAGCGAGATTACGATACCCAAAACGAGTACGGCAAATGCCGAGCGCGCGAAATAGAGGAGCGCGACGAACGCGATAAAAATGAAGACGCGCCACAGGGTAGCCCAATGTATTTCGACGTGCCGGATCGGCGGATTGGTCATTCCACCTTCAGTATATCAAGAAAACTCTTATCCCGAAACGGGCCGATGACGGCGAGGTTTAGACGATCATTTTTCACGAATGCACGGGCCGTGGCGCGTACCTCGTCTGCCGTAACCGCCTTAATTTCCTTCGCAAGTGCCTCCGGAGAGGAGAGTCTTATTCCCATTATCTCTTCAATCGAGTAGAAGTTTGCGAGTTCATCAGAAGTTTCGAGTGAAAGGAAGAGGTTTCCGAGAAGATGTTCCTTCGCTTTTTTCAGATCCTGAATGCTCACCCTTTCATGTTTCATGCGCGAAAATTCATGGAGCGCCGTTCGTATCACGAGTTCAAGTTTCGAATGTTCCGCGCCCGCTCCCATGAAAAGCATCCCATGATCGGAAAGTAAATTCGCATCCGCATGAACATAGTACGCGGCGCCGAGCTCTTCCCTGATGCTTTGGAAAAGGCGCGAACTCATACCACCCCCCAAGATCTCCGCCATAACTTCGAGCGCGAATCTTCGTGTGTCGTGCGTATCGCAGGCACGAAATCCGAGTATCAGGTGTGTTTGATCGGATTCTTTGAAATGCGCAAGCTCCTGCGGTTTCTTCTGCGACTCGATAACTTTTCGTTTTTGATTCTTCACTCCTTTCGCGAAGATAGAAAAACGTTCCTCAATCTTTTTAACGGCGTTCTTCGAATCAAATCCGCCCGCGACGACCACAATCGTCGATTGTGGAAGGTAGTGAGCGTCTCGATAGTCGATAAAGTCATTGCGGGTAAGTTTTCGTATCACTTCTTTTCTTCCCCCTACGTTCCACCCCGCCGGCTGATCGCCGTACACGAGCTCCATAAAGAGATCGTGTACGTGCCGCGCGGGCGTGTCTTCGTACATGTTGAGTTCTTCGACAATCACACCTTTTTCTTTTTCGATCTCTGCGGGATCAAAGACGGGATTCAAATATAAATCCGACACCACATCAAGAATCGCGTGGAAGTTTTCGTTTTTCGCCTTCGCGTAGTACGCGGTGAACTCCTGGCCGGTAAAAGCATTGTATTGCGCGCCCAGAGCATCAAGCTCGGATGCAATATCGATCGGGCGCGGTCGATCCTTCGTACCCTTGAAGCACATATGCTCCAAAAAGTGCGAGATGCCATTTATCTCCTTCGTTTCATATTTCGATCCTGCCTCGACCATCACCATCACGGTCGTTGCCAAGCTCCCTTTTTTCGGCACGAGAATCACCCGAAGTCCGTTTTTCAGTTTAGTCCTTAGTACGTCGTTTTTCATATACAGAACTATATAGAGTTTCTCGAAAATAGGGAAGTTTATATAGTTTCTCAATCTATCGAGGCCCGGCCTCGATAGATTGGCTTCTAGGGACCGCGGTCATAATAAATCGAATGGTCTGGATCACACTAAGTTATTTAGCCATAGCTAAATAACTTAGTGTAGTTACGCGCAGACGTACTTTGTAATTTGTAAAAAGTCGGAGTTCTCCGCAAATGGAATTTTGATGTAAAAAAATCTGCCTAGCAATGATGCTGCCAGGCGGGGAACTTAACTATTATAATCCAAGATCATTGAGGTGCCCCTCAATGATCGAGTCCACATCGACGCCGTCGGCGCCGACACGAACCGCGTACGGGATGTTGTATTTCTCATCCCAGCGAATTTCAAATTCGCCGGAAGAGATTTTATCATCGGGTTTATGCCAACCCGAGAATAATACAACATTACTATTATACTTTTTCAATTCAAGCGCATTGAGCGCTTGAATATATTCTTCTTTCGTTGCTGCCCCAACGAAAGAAATTTTCAAGCTTTCTTTTTGAACAGATTTTTGTTCTGTCCACCCGACAGAACAAAAGTCGTTTTCTTCACTTACATTTTTGTAAGTGAAGAGTTCAAATCCAGAGCATCCTCCTCCCCAAGCAGGGAGAATGAGGAAACAGTTCGAATTTTCCGCGTCTACCGACGCACCAATATTGGTGCCGTCGGTGTCAAAATTTTTTTCTCTCACGAAGAACCCATCGGGTTCTTCGACGTACATGGTGGTAATCGGCTTATTACCACTGTAATACGTCTTTGGCGTAAACGCCAAAGAGAAAATTAATTTTATTATCTCACCATTTGCCGTGGTGAGTTCAATTTTTAGCCCTGTTTTCTTCAGGGTCACTTCTTTTTCAAGAAGTGAGAAAGAAATAAATCCGAACGATCTTTTCACTTTTCCTCCTCTCCTCATTCTCTTCGGGAACAACCGACATCAGCTTCTAGCTGACCGCCTCACCCTCCAAGAAATCAGGAGATTTTTGTTTGAGTTTATGTTCTATGTCGTACATTCCCTTTTGAATTAGGACACTTTCGGTCGGCAAAACATGCAAGAATGAGAGCATGAGAAAAAAACAGAACATGGCAGCAGCTCACGAAACGCGATCGTCAGGAGATCGGGTGGTATCGGGAAAAAGGATACA
>DAIDBF010000076.1 GCA_027310235.1 bacterium
CTGCTCTATAGTGCCCTTTTTGAATTCATGCGGCGGAATTTCTTGTATCACGCTCAATGCAAAACCGAGATTGTCGAGAATCGCCGGGAGAGGCGTGTCGTTCCACACAAGAAGTTCTTTTTCGTATTCCGGAAGCTCGAAGAAAAATCCGGCGAGATCCTGAAAGTCGGAAAGATGTTTTACTCGCTCTTTTTCTACCTCAATGACGTTCCGGAGGAGTTTCTTATTTTTGAACCACACGGGTGGCACGAATGGTTCGAGCAGTTCGACAAGCGTCTCGGCTGGCGTATTTTTGATATGCTGGGCATTCAGCCATTCGAGTTTTTCCGGATTAAAAATTCCTCCCGATTTTTGCACGCGCTTCAAGCTGAACTCTTCGAGGATTTCTTTGACACTCAATACCTCGCGATCCTTTTCCGGATGCCACCCCAAGAGCGCTAAAAAATTGAAGACCGCTGAGGCGAGATATCCCGCCGTTTTATACTCGTACATCGAGGCGTCGAGGTATCGCTTCGAGAGCTTCTTGTGATCGGGTCCCAAAATAAGCGGAAGGTGCGCGTAGTGCACGTGAGGAAATCCGAGCGCGTCCTGAATCGCGATTTGTTTCGGCGTATTTGAAAAATGATCATCGCCGCGGATTACGTGCGAGACGTTCATCTCGTAGTCATCGACTACCACCGCATAATTATAAAGGGGCTCGCGGAGTGATTTCGCGATAATAATATCCCCAATGAGTGAGGCGTCGAATGAGACCTTTCCGTGGACCGCGTCCTGAAAACTGATTGTCATCTCGGGCATCCTGAAACGGATTACGCCTTCTCCTTTTTTGATCTTCTCCGCGACGAGATCCGGCGGAAGTGACTTACACTTTCCGCTGTAGCACGGAGGAAATCCCTGACTTAGCTGGGCTTGCCGCTCCGCCTCGAGTTCTTCGGAGGTACAGAAACAGTAATATGCCTTCTTTCCTTCAAGAAGTTTTTTGAGGTAGGTCTCATAGATTGCACCGCGTTCGCTCTGGCGAACGATCGGTTCGTCCGAGATAATTCCGAGCCACTCGAGGGTCTTTAAAATCCCCTCCTCGTATTCTTTTTTCGAGCGTTCCTTGTCGGTATCTTCGATACGGATGAGGAACTTGCCCCCCTCTTTTTTGGCGAAAAGCCATGCAAAAATGGCCGTTCTCGCATTTCCCAAGCTGAACGGTCCTGTCGGAGAGGGCGCAAATCGTACTCGTACAGGCATTTCCTACATCATATGCCCTTTTCCCATCCTTTTCCACCCAGTAGTAGAAACTCGATCGCGGGCAGGTCCATTCTTTTCAATTTTCTATTTCCTTTTCCTTCAGGGAAAAAGTAAAATAAACAATTTCATCGAACAGACAATTATCGAGTTTTCACTACTGGGTCCACCCATATGTGAGGTCCAAGGGGACCAATCTATCGAGGCCGGGCCTCCTTAGTGAGGCCCGGCCTCGATAATCTGCGATCTTTATTTTGAAGTGGAAGCGAGGCCGAGTGTTTTCATCAGCTCCCCTACTATCGCTTTCGCGGCGTCGGGTTTGGAAAATGCCTTGGCGGCAGCGCTCATCGCGGCGTACGTACTTTTATCGCTCAGGATTTTCACGATCTGCGATTCTACCACATGCAACGTGAGATTTGATTCTTCAATGACGACTGTCGCTCCCCCTTTCGCATATTCGTAGGCATTCATGCGCTGGTGATCGTTCCCGGAACCCGCAAGCGGAATCAAAAGCGAGGGTTTTCCGAACACGGCAATCTCGAAGATATCGCTTGCACCCGATCGCGAGATCACAAGATCGGCTGCGGCATAAGCGAATTTCATCTCATGAAGCGACATGAAGCCGGCCATCTTGTAGCGATGCTTGGTTTCGCTGTCGAGTTGCTGTAGCATCGAGCTGGCTAAGAGCTCCGATTCCTCGACATTCGCGGAACCGACCTGATGGTATATCTGGAATTTCTGAAGCAGCTTGTCGAGGTTGTCCAACACGAAGCGATTGATGCGCACGGCGCCCTGCGATCCTCCCAGAATAAAAAGAAGAGGCATCTCTTCCTTAAATCCGAGCGAGAGCTTCCGTTGCGTTACCAGTTCTTTCGAAATTTGGATGAATTCTTCGCGTACGGGATTTCCGGTGAAGACCGTTTTCTTATTTGAGAAGTAATTC
This sequence comes from bacterium, assembly GCA_027310235.1. GTDB lineage: Bacteria > Patescibacteriota > Minisyncoccia > UBA6257 > GWB1-50-10 > JAKAHD01. The sequence continues at coordinate 2,180 of DAIDBF010000076.1, forward strand.
GCGACGCTCTCGAATGAGGTACAAATTTTTTTGGAGAATTTCGCGGAGAGACGGTTTGTAAGACCCGGTGCCGCGTCCGACTCGTGAATCACGACCGGGATGCGATAAAACCACGCCGCGAAGACGACGGGAAACGCTCCCGTACCGCCCTTCGAAAACACAAGATCGGGCATAAGCGAGTAGAGCCGAATCAGCGCCTGGACGATGCTTATAAAAAATTTCGGAATATCAAAAACATTTCCGATCGAAGCGTAACGTCTTAGTTTGCTTCCGAGGATGGCGCGCACGGGAATATCGCGTTCCAGAAACTCGGATTGTAAGGAACTCTTCGGCCCTACATAGTACACCTCGAGTT
>DAIDBF010000077.1 GCA_027310235.1 bacterium
ATTTCAACCTTTTCGTAGCCGCGCGCTTTCCGGAGGTCCCAGACGAAGTCGTCGAGAGTGTTCCTGAGTAATGTACCCTTAGGCGTCCAGAGCGGAAGTCCGCTTCCCACGAGATCGGAGAAGGTAAAGAGATCGAGTTCCGGCCCCAGTTTCTTGTGGTCGCGCCGCGCGGCCTCTTCGAGCATCGAAAGATAGTCGTCGAGCTCTTTTTTCGTGCCAAACGCGAGGCCGTAGATTCTCGTGAGCATCGGCCGCTTTTCATCGCCTTTCCAGTACGCACCCGCAATCTTCTCGAGTTTGAATGCGTCGGGATTGATCCCCGAGGTGTTCTTCACGTGTCCGCCGCGGCACAAATCTACGAAGACATTGGAATTAGGAATTAGCCTGCCCGCTTCGCGTTGCGAAGCAAGGCGGGCGGGGAATTTGGAATTAGGAGACGCCTTTCCGGTGATGTAGATGGAGAGGGGTTTTTTCTCCTTCTGGAGATCCTTGATGAGTTCGAGCTTGAAGGGCTGTTCCTTAAAGGTTTTTTTCGCGACAGCAGGCGTTGTCTTTTTTCCCGAGAAAGGCAGTTTCGCGCGGATCATCTCCCGCATCGTTTTCTCGATCTCCTTCAGGTCCTCGTCTGTAATGGGGCGGGGGAGTTTGAAATCGTAATAAAACCCGTTCTCGATCACGGGCCCGATGCCCAGCTTCGCCTTCGGGAACTTCTTCAGGACCGCGGCGGCCAAAAGGTGGGCCAGAGAGTGGCGTACATTGTCCAAGTTATCGGATTTCTTCATAACCCACTTATTATAGACGAATGCTCACTTTTTGAGGATATTGACTTTACGCTTACTTTGTGCTTTACTAAAAGTGTTCTTTGAAATCCAAATTCTTGCAATTTCGTCGCAACATTTAGAGCATAATTGTGTGTTTGTACTCTGAATGCTGCGACGAAAAGACAAAACGCTTCACATGGTGTGAAGCGGTAAAATCAACCGCAGCAAGGAGAAAAAATGGAAAAGATTTCTGAAGATCAGCGTTTTACTTTATTTGCTTCCCTCGGTATGAATACCGACTGGTCGCAACTTACAAAGGAGGAGGTCCAACTCGGTATTAATAATCCGGAAGCCGGGAATCAATTCACCTTATTTGTAAAAAATGGTTTTCGACTAGTGCAAAACAACCATTTTACGGCAACCGAATCCTGTTCAATTACCATTCCCGCTTTACCATCTCCCACATTGGAAACCCTTCGCGGAAAATATTCGTTCATCAAATCTATTGAACGCGATACTTCTCCGACCGAGGAAATTACACTCAATATCGGAACAGTACTCACTCCCGGTGAAAGTTCAATTTCGGGAAGTAAATATGAATCCCGCATCGCGTCTCTACCTACTCTCGGTTACCAACAAGCCGCATGGCTCGTCGAACATCAAGACGAGTTCCCCGAGTTCATGAAACTTCTCGGGAAGATGTATATCGATTTCCCGGGTCTTGTCGTGCTGGACTCTGACGGCGACCGGAATATTCCATGTCTCGATCAGAATGGTGAGCGTTGGGGTCTGCGCTGGCACTGGGTTGAGGATGACTTCGGTCGGACTGGTCGTGTTGCGGTTTCTGGCAAGTAGCTTTTGGATATTGCAATCCCTGTTTTCTTGATTTTTGTATCTTCGTTTTTTTAGAACTCCACTTCACATTACTGTTGGAGTTCTACTTTTTAAATCTGTGATACAATAAAAATGGATAGTAGATCGGTATGCGTGCGGCCAAGGTTGTACGCGATCGAATTCTGCGATGGCGTCGGGCCGGAGTGGCGGCGGATATGATCTTCCGTCAGCGCGCAATATCATTCGCTACACATTTTGCTACTTGGTGCGAGGAGTCAAGGAATTTTGATTCCGGACGAGATGCAACCGCGAGAGCCCGCTTGCTTGGCGGATCAAGCGGTGGTGGAAAAGATGATATCGGCGGTAGTGGAAGAGTAAAATTTGTGGTATAATTATTTTATGAAAAATTGGTCCGTGGACATAAAAGAGCTTAAAAAAAATCCACACGCGTTCGCCGTGTGGCGAATTGAACAGCTTATTAATTTCGGCATCGGATCGGAGAAACTGCGCAAACGGGATCTCAAAAAATATTGGAATGAGCTCGAAATCGATCCGCAGAAACGGGCATTCTTATCACTCCTCATTCAATGAGCGACAAAGAAAATCGAACCGCCTCGATTCTTTCTCCGGGCCAGAAAAAACTCCTTGCGTGCGCGGGAGCGGATGTGCACATTACGAAGCATTTTTATCTTACGGGCGGCACCGCGCTTGCCGAATTTTATCTGCATCATCGGTATTCCGAAGACCTCGATTTCTTTTCGGAGCGGGAATTCGATTTGCGGGCCATTTCCGTCTTTTTCAAAATGGTACAGAAAAAAGCTGGTATTCAACGCGTCGAGTATCAGCAGAGTTTTAACCGGAATCTTTTTTTTCTTACTCTCACGAACAGGGAAGTAATAAAGACCGAGTTCACATATTTCCCGTTCCCGAGAATCGAGGAGAAATTAAAAAGTGGAGGATTGTGGATAGATAGCCTGCTCGATATCGCGGTAAACAAGCTTTTACCATTTATCAGCGGCCGCGGTCGCGCGATTTTATCGATTTATATTGCATTCTTCGGAAGGAAACATCGATGAATCTTGATATGCTCGCGCGGCACGCGAAGATAAAATTTGATCATCATCTCGATCCAATACAGCTTGGTGTGCAGTACATGAAAGCATGTACACTCAAGGACTATCCAGTAATGCTTCAGAAAATAAAGCCCGAGGCGTGGCAGAGATTTTTTTTGGGGGAGGCAAAAAAACTCTCGAAGAAGATTTTAAAGTAAATCATCACACCTTCTCTTGCCTCCTTTCGGCCGGTGAATTTAAATCTTGATTACTAACTTATCGGCCGATCGGACAATAGGTTAGTAACTTTCAAAATAAGGAAGCCAGTTAAAATAAGGAGGCCCGGCTTCCTTGCCTGCCCGCAATGCTACGCATAGGCGTTGCAGGCGGGCGGAGGCCGGGCCTCCACCTAATTAAACAATAAAACCCCAAGTAAAAATAACTTTTCTTTTTTCCGCGTCGCACACCTCGTCCAAGAGGGTAAGACTTGGCCAAGCGGCCCGGAGCGCCCGATTGGAGAGGTGCGCGGCGCGGAACCCGTTTGGAGAAAAGTTATTTTTACAACACCTCCACCTCCTCGCAAATAAACTTCGTATCCCCGTTCTTCCAAGAAATATAGCCATCTATCACTACCACCTTGTTTTCCTCCCACGCCTCGGGATTTTTTTCGAGGAGTTCGGAGAAGACGAGAAGTTCAATTGTGTCGTTCTCGCTGTCCTCGAGGGTCACAAAAAGCATCGGTTGGCCCTTCTTTGTGATAATTTTTTTCGTGACGCTCACGACGCCTGCGAGATGGAACTTGAGTGACCGATCGCCCTGCTTCGGAAGCGAAAGCGCAAACTTAATGGTTTTTGCCCTGCCGTTCAGTTTCGGAAGGTGTTCCCGCATCGGATGATCCGTAAGATAGAGTCCCAGGAGTTCTTTTTCCCATCCGAGCATCGTTCCTTTGTCGATCTTCTCCGCGGGGTGAAGACGGAGCGTGCCGAAGGTCGCGACGCCGCCGAAAAGTGAGTTCTGATTGCTTCCCGAGAGTTTTTTTGCGGCCTGGTTGAATTTCAAAAGATCCTCGATGTTCGCGAGAAGCTCGCCGCGTTCGATGCCGAACGAGTCGAGCGCGCCCGCTTTAATCAAACTCTCGAGCGATTTTTTATTCATATCCCGATGATGCACGCGCGAGAGAAAGTTCTGAAGATTTTCGTACGAGCCGCCTTGCGCCCGTTCGTCGATAATCGCATTTACAATATTCGCCCCGAGGTTTTTGATGGCGAGGAGTCCGAATCTGATATTTTCTCCGTCAACGGCAAAGTCCTGAAAACTCAGATTCACGTCGGGCGGAAGCACCTGAATACCGAGATGCCGCGTTTCGTTCACGAGGAAATTGATGCGTTCGATGTCCGTCCCCGAGACGTTTAACAAGCTCGTCATGAACTCGACGGGAAAGTTCGCCTTGAGGTATGCCGTTTCGTAACTTACCATCGCATAGCACGCCGCATGGGATCGGTTGAAGCCGTAGCGGGCGAATGGAGGAAAGAGATCCCAGATTTTCACCGCAGTCCGTTTATCGATGCCGTGTTCAACCATTCCCTTGATGAGTTTTTCCTGCTGTTCGTCGAGTAAACTTTTGATTTTCTTTCCGATAGCCTTTCGGAGCGTGTCCGCCTCCGCGAGCGTGAATCCCGCAAGGTCGCGCGCGATGCGCATCATCTGCTCTTGATAGATCCCCACACCGTAGGTACCCTCGAGAATCGGTTTCAATTTCGGATGGATGTACGTGACCGTTTCGCGTCCGAATTTTCGGTTGATGTATTGGGGGATAAGTTCCATTGGTCCCGGGCGATACAAAGAAATCATCACGATGATATCCTCGAGTTCGGTCGGTTTCAGTTCCTTTAAGTAGTGGCGCATACCCTGCGACTCGAGCTGGAAGATGCCCGTCGTGTCGGCGCTCTGAAAAAGTTCGAAACTTTTCTTGTCGTCCAAAGGAATTGAATCGATGTCGATCGTGATGCCTTTGTTTTCTTTGATAAGCCGGAGCGTTTTTTCGATGATGGTCAGGTTTTTGAGTCCGAGGAAGTCCATCTTCAAAAGTCCCAAGTCCTCGACGCTGTGCATCTCGAACTGCGTGAGAATCGTCTCCTCGCCCTGCGGTGCGCGCTGGAGCGGCATGAAGTTCGTTAAGGGTTCGGGCGAGATCACGACGCCGCAGGCGTGCACCGAGGCGTGCCGTGCGGTGCCCTCGAGTTTCAATGCGGCATCGAGGATTTTTTTCGCATCTTCGTTCCCCGTGTACATTTCCTTGAGCTCCGGAATCATCCGTATCGAATCCTTGAGGGGAATATTGAGGCCGGTAATGAGCTTTGCAATCTGATCACAGAGGCTGTAGGGATATCCCATAGCCCGTCCCGCGTCTCTCACCGCCGCCCGCGCCATCATGGTTCCGAAGGTGATAATTTGGGCCACACGATCGTTCCCGAAGCGCTCACGGACGTATGCCAGTACCTCATCCCGCCGGATGTCGGTAAAATCAATGTCGATATCGGGTGCCTGAATTCTGTCAGGGTTCAAGAAGCGTTCGAAGAGCAGTTCGTACTTCAGTGGATCGAGGTTCGTAATTCCCAAAATGAAGGAAACAATACTCCCTGCGGCGCTTCCGCGTCCCGGTCCCACGACGATACCATGATCCTTGGCCCAGTTTACGAAGTCCTGCACAATGAGGAAATAGTCGGCAAAGCCGGTTTTTTCGATGACCCCGAGTTCCATCGCCACACGATCTTTCACTGCTTGGGTAATTTCCGGATAGTGTTTGTGGATTCTCTCTTCCATCAGTTTCTCCAGATATTCGAACGACGAGATCTCTCCTTCGGGAAGTGGAAAACGGGGGAGGAGCGTCTTCCCGAGCGTAAGTTCCCAGTTGCACTTCTCCGCAACCTTCACCGTATTTTCGATCGCTTCGGGAATATGCGCGAAGTGCTTCGCCATTTGTTCCGGCGATTGGAGCGAAATGTCGTAACGTTTCATATTCAGTCGATCCTCGTCATCGAGTTTGCTGTTTGTCTGGACCGCGAGGAGAATTTCGTGCGCGGTCTTGTCATCCGCGTTCACATAATGAATGTCCTGCGTTGCGACGAGCGGGATTCCGAGTTTTTTTGAGAGTGCCTGGAGCGGCGCGTGGAGTTCGGGCGTGTGCGGTTGCACCTCAAGATAATAATCGTCGCCGAAAACATTCTTGTACCATCGCGCGACCTCTTCCGCCTCGTCGAGTTTTTGTGCGGCGAGAAGTCGTCCGATTTCTCCCGAGAAGCATCCCGAGAGACAAAGAAGCCCTTCGTGATATTGTTCGAGAAGGGTCTTGTCGATGCGCGGTTTGTAATAGAAGCCGTCGAGATAGGAGGTAGTGACGAGTCGGATCAGATTCTTCCAGCCGGTTTCGTTTTTCGCGAGAAGAATCTGGTGATAGCGCCGCTCGTCGATCTTGGGGCGCTTCATTAGATAGCCATTCGGGGCGATATAGGTCTCGACGCCGATGATGGGCTTAATGCCCGCCTTCTTCGCCTTTTTATAGAATTCGACAGCACCGTAGAGATTGCCGTGATCGGTCAAGGCGATTGCCTCCATGCCGAGTTCTTTCGTCCGATTCACAAGCCCGTCGATCTTCGCAAGTCCGTCGAGCAACGAGTAGTGTGAGTGAGTGTGTAAGTGAACAAACTTAGACATAGAGGGTGTGAAGACTTGCCCCGTAGCATCCGAGTGGAACGAGGATTGCTTCGGGGTGAACAAATTTACCGGACATATTTCCCTCTCATTGTATTCGGGGAGGAGGGGATGCGCAAATCTATCTCCGAAAAGTACTATAATCAACAGGAGAGCAATGAAATATAGGTACATCATCGGAATAGACGAGGTAGGGAGAGGACCGTTGGCGGGGCCGGTGACGGTCTGCGCCGCGGCAGTTCCGAGAGGAATGAAGTTCGATCCGCTTCCGAATGGGGTGAAGCTGGATGACTCAAAAAAACTTACTGCGCGTTCAAGAGAAGCGTGGGCGAAAAAGCTCAAAGAGTATGGACTGGTATTCGCGATTTCGAGCATAACTCCCGCAGTAATCGACAGAATCAATATTGCGAAAGCCGCGAATCGCGCGGCGGAGCGATCGCTCAAAAAACTCGCGGAGCAAAAAGGAATTCCCTTGAAGCAATCGCTTATCTTTTTGGATGGGGGACTCTACGTCGACGGCGGACGTACCGTTATCAGGGCGGACGGAAGAATCAACGCGGTGAAGGCCGCCTCTATTTTAGCGAAGGTGCGGAGAGATAAGTATATGAAAAAAGCGGCACTCGAATATCCCAAGTACGGATTCGAGAAACATGTGGGATACGGTACGAAGAGCCACATTGCGGCAATAAAAAAACACGGACTTTCTTCCGTGCACCGGAAAACGTTTTGCAAGTTTTTGAGAAAATGATTTCCCGATGAAATAAAACCCCATCCATTTGAGTGGACGGGGTTATTGGTAAATCATAAGCCGGATTCTGTTTATGCGATAATTCGTCTTGTCCTTTCGATTACTCTCAGGATCTGTGCGACACTCCCGTCTTTCGACGAGCACGGTCTTGCACCCGGTAAGGATTTAGCCGTTTCATCTCCGTGTTGCTATCCCTATCACGGAGTTGAGCCAACTAGCTTGGGATTGGGCCCCTCCGATCCTTTCGAATCGGAGCGTTTCTGCTCGCACCTCTAAGGTTTCCCTCGACGGCCGTTAGCCGCTACTTTTGTCGACCTAGATCGACGGGTGTCCGGACTTTCCTCTCTTTTTTGTAGAAAGAGCTATCGCTTGATTTACCGCGCTTATTCTATGTCATTTGAATATTTTGTCAATTATTATTACTATGGAGTCGAGCAGCAAGGTGCCACCTTAGCTCAGTTGGTAGAGCGCATCTTTCGTAAAGATGAAGTCCCGAGTTCGAGTCTCGGAGGTGGCTCAATGAATATTTTTGAGAAAGTGTTGTACGGAAAAGAAACCGACGGGGAGATAGAAAATCTTCACAAGGACTTCCGTATTACCCGTGACGGTTTTTGGTATTTCAATCGAGAAGCAGGCTTAAGCGAGGGCTCAGGAGTTGCAATGAAGGGAAGATTCGGATTTACGGATCCGACATTGCTTAATGGATGCGAATTATTAACGAAGATAGGAAAAAACGAGGATAAAGAAATAGAGACAGAATATGTGGGGTTTTCTTATGCAAATAATCTTCAAGAGCCCATACTTAGGGAGTGGTTGGAGAAATTCCCGTATGCGGAAATTATAAAGGAGTTGGACGAAAACGGCGTTTCAAAGCCATCGAGCAGCGTGGAAATTATAAAAGGGGATGAGCAAGAAGATTAACTCATGTGTTTATATAAACAATTTTTTCTATGCAGGTAGATCAGAACGTAGCAATAGTTTCGGTGCTCGCCGGCGCCGGCGGAGATGATGCGAAGGACTGGGCGAACATGCTCATTCGGATGTACACGCGCTTCGCACAACTCAAGAACTGGAAACTTGAAATAATAAACGATACGACGATAGAACTCCGTGGAGAAAGAGCATACGAACGCTTAAAGGATGAATCCGGCGTGCACCGTCTGGTGCGCATCTCGCCCTTCGACGCGAAAAAACTCCGTCATACTTCCTTCGCGCTTGTCGAGGTATTCCCCGAGCTGCCCGCGCTCGAAGCGGCGCATATTCAGATTCCTGAGAAAGATCTGAAGGTTGAGTTTTCGAGGGCTAGCGGTCCCGGGGGGCAGAATGTGAATAAAGTAGAGACGGCGGTGCGGGTTACGCATCTGCCGACGGGGATCGTTACTTCGTCCCGTGCCGAACGTTCGCAGGCGTCGAATCGCGAGAAGGCCTTGAATCTTTTGAAGGCCAAACTCGTGAAACTGATGGAAGAAAAGCATGAAAAAGAGGTCTCGAATCTGCGCACCCGCGTCGCACCCGAGTGGGGGCATGAGATACGTTCGTATGTGCTTCACCCCTATAAGCAGGTCAAAGATCATAGGACAGGCAAGAAGATATCAAAAGTAGAGGGAGTATTGGAAGGGAATTTGGATATTTTGCTGGAAAAAAATGCACCGAAGGTGTAAATTTTTCCACTGCAAAATACCAACCAAGCACTCAACTTGCATAAAATCTGTTGTATGGGATTGAGGGATGTACTATAATGCGTAGGTAGACAAATTGTGGATTAATTGAGTGCTCGGTGCTCAATTTTATACTTTCGCTTTGCTCAAATAAAATTGGCATGATTATTTTTCAGAACGTCTCCAAAAACTACAATCACAACTCGGTTGCGCTCGATAAGGTGAGTTTTAAGATTCAGCCGAACGAATTCGTCACTCTCGTGGGGCGATCGGGGGCGGGAAAATCTACTGTCGTGAAGCTTCTTATCGGCGAGGAGAGACCCTCCAAGGGGCAGATTTTTTTCGGATCGTACGAGGTGAATAAATTGAAGCCCTCGGAACTTCCGGAATTCAGGAGGCACATCGGGGTCATCTTTCAGGATTTCCGCCTGCTCACCAAAAAAACGGCGTTCGAGAACGTCGCCTTTGCGTTAGAGGTGGAAGGGCGGCTCCAGAAGGAAATCAACGAACTCGTGCCGCCGGTATTGGATATGGTAGGATTGAAGGACAAAGCGTTCAATTTTCCGGCGGAGCTTTCAGGCGGCGAGAAGCAGCGTGTCGCAATCGCGCGGGCGATGATCAATCAACCGGATGTCTTGATCGCCGACGAACCGACTGGAAATCTCGATCCGTTCAATACGTGGGAAGTCATTAAGCTCTTAAAGAAAATCAACGAGTTGGGGAGTACGGTAATTCTCGCGACTCATGACAAGGAGATCGTAAACACGCTTGGGGAACGGGTAATCACGCTTGAGGACGGCAAGGTCATAAAGGACGAGGCGCACGGGAGGTTCTTAATAGATTAAAAACTATAAACTTTTAACTAACGGTATGGTTACCTTATTTCGAATATTAAAATACGGATGGCAGAGTTTCCTTCGAAACGGATGGCTTTCCGTTTCGACGATCGGCATTATGATCCTTGCGCTTCTGGTGTTTGAGGGATTGATTCTCTTCAATGTAATGAGCAAGGGCGCGACACAGGCGATTCAGGAGAAAGTGGACATCAGCGTGTATTTCAAAAGCAACGTGTCGGAGGACACCATTTTAAATCTCAAAAAATCGCTTGAAGGATTGGATGAGGTGAAGTATGTCGAGTACGTTTCGAAAGATCAGGCACTCGCCGATTTCAAGGCGCGTCATGCCGACGAGAATACCATCACCCAGACGCTCGAAGAATTGGATGCAAATCCGCTTCTCGCATCGCTCAATGTGAAAGCGAAGGATCTCCATCGCTACGATTCGATCGCGAGCTACTTGGAGAAACCGGATTTCAGCGACAGCATCGAGAAGATCACCTATGCCCAGAACCAGGTGGTGATCGATCGTCTCACGGCGTTGATCGACAACTTCCAGCGCGGCGGATTCGTGCTCACGATCTTCCTTGCGTTTCTCGCGGTCATGGTTACGTTTAACACCATTCGGCTTGCCATCTTTTCGAACAGAGAACAGATCGGCGTGATGCGGCTCGTGGGTGCCTCCAATAACTTCATCCGCGGTCCGTACGTTATTGAGGGGATTTTGTACGGTGCGATCGCCGCGATCGTGGCGTTTCTCATATTCATCCCGCTTATCGGCTTCATATCGCCTCACGTCGCGAATTTCATACCGGAGGTGGACTTGGGAGGGTACTTCAACGCTCATTTCGTATCGCTTCTCCTCTACCAGATATTATTCGGCATCGTATTGGGGATTGTATCGAGCGTAGTGGCTACGCGGCATTATCTGAACGCGTGACGTGGTCTACGGCTTCTGGAAACAACTGAAGAAGCCGATATTCGCATTGGCTCCCATGGCGGACGTCACGGATGCCGCCTTTCGGTTTATTATCGCGAAGTACGGCAAGTTCATCCGTCCGGATGGTACGACAGGAGGAGGACCGGACGTGATATGGACGGAGTTTGTCTCCTCGGACGGTCTGTGTTCCGAGGGGAGGGAGGTGTTACTTCATAACCTTCGGTTCGACAAGTCGGAACGTCCGATCGTCGCACAGTTTTTCGGTGCGACGCCGGAACATTTCTACAAATGCGCGCTTCTCGCACGCGAACTCGGTTTCGACGGGATCGATATCAATATGGGATGCCCCGAAAAGAATGTCGTGAAGCAGGGAGCAGGTGCGGCGCTCATCAAAAATCCGGCGCTCGCGAAACGGATTATTGCAGAAACGAAACGCGGCGCGGGCCCGCTTCCCGTTTCGGTGAAGACCAGGATCGGATTTGATGCAAAAGAAGAGTTATTGTGGATTCCCGCGCTCCTTGAAGCGGAACCCGCATGTATTATCGTTCACGGAAGGACGAAGAAAGAAATGTCAATTCCGCCCGCCGACTGGGAAGCAATCGGCCGTGCGGCGGAACTCGCAAAAAACTTTTCCTCTTCTTCCGGGAGGACACTTATTATGGGAAACGGAGATGTAATTGATTTGAAAGATGCGGCAGAGAAAGCCGCACGTTATGGGCTTGACGGCGTGATGATAGGAAGAGGCATTTTCGGGAATCCATGGTTCTTCCGAAATGCGGATGTATTTTGAAAAAACCCCGAGCAGAGCAAAAGGATTGATAACGTAGATCCGGCACGCCAAAAAAAGCGTGCGCTCCAAGGCCGCTTGGCAGGTCTTATCCGCTTTTTTCAGCGTGCCGAACCCGCCCATGACAAGAATGAAATTTCCGTAGAGGAAAAACTTCGCGTGATGGTTGAACATACCTTGCTCTTCGAGAAACTTTTTGGGGGCATCAAGTCGTTCGATGTCATGAAGAAGCACTACAAGGCATACGTGAACGGATTCCGCGGCGCAAAGGAGTTAAGGATAAAACTTATGGAAGCAAAAGATGCAGAGAGTGTAAAAAATATAGTGGAAAGTTTCGAACGAGGGTAGGAGTTCAAATTTTGTCGGATCAGAACCACCCCCTTCCGCTCCCTCACGAGCAGAAACGTTCGTTCGGAGAAACTCTCTTCGCGCGTCCTCGCACACACGGAAATTACGCAAACTCGACCTAAAGGGACTCGTACAGTGCGTAATTTCTCGTGTGCTTCGTCCTTGCTCAGGAGTTTCTTTCCTCACTCACGTATGCTCGTTCGGGAGGAAAGAGGTTGGTTCTTTAAATTGATTTTTTCTTTTTGAGACAAAAAAAAGATTATTCTCTACGGAAAAATTCGAAAGAAGCGCGGAAAGCACTATCCCTCGAGTGAACATTGCCGGAGGATGTCGAGGGAACTGGTGCGCGAGCCGCGTTGCCGAGCCAGGCCCCCTCGCCCGTAGGGCGTGCAGGGTGGCGAGGAGCGTGCGAGCGAACCTTAGTTCCCTACATCCGGAGGCCCTCGTGAACGAGAGGAATAGTGCTTTCCGCGCTGCTCAAAAACAGGAACCCTGAGTTTTTAAGTCGAAGAAGAGAGGGTGCGCTTGTTTATGGTTGTTCTTTCTATAGCAGGTTATAATAGAAGCATTCTATGAGTTCAAAATCACGCATCATTATTTACAGCATTCTTATTATCATACTCCTCATTCTTGGGGGATTTTTGTTTCTCACGGTGAAAAATAGCGTGGGAATCGTTCCTCCGGACCCAACCGCGCAGCTTACGGGAAAGGTAACGGCAAAGAACAATAAATCAGTCGATATCGGGCTGCAGAAACCGCTCCCGAACCCTCCCTCCGTGATTCGGGCAGTCTATCTTACGAGTTGGTCTGGAGGGAGTAAAAGCAGGGTGCAGTATGTGCTCGATCTTGCGCGCGAGAGCGCAATCAATGCTGTTGTCATTGATATCAAGGACTACTCAGGTTATCTCGCGTACGAGGTGGCAGATCCGGAGATCTCACAATATCGCACGTTTGAAAATAGGATTCCGCGGGTGAATGCACTTGTAAAGACGCTTCACGATGCGGGAGTATATGTGATAGGAAGGATTACCGTATTTCAGGATCCTATGTTCGCGCATGCGCGTCCCGATCTTGCGGTACACAACCTTGCAAAGATGAACTCAACTTCTTCAGATGCCTTCAAGTCGGTTAATTCGCTCTGGCAGGATGAGAAGAAACTGAACTGGATGGATCCCGCGGCAAAAGGAGTGTGGGAGTACAACGCGGCGATTGCGCGCGATGCGGCGGAGAGGGGATTCGACGAGGTGAACTTCGACTATGTCAGGTTTCCTTCGGGAGGAAACCTTGATGCGGCGACCTTTCCGTTTTGGGACAAGAAAACTCCTCGGTACGAGGTGATAAAAAACTTCTTCAAATATCTGAGAAGCGCGCTGCCGAATGTGAAGTTATCCGCGGATCTTTTCGGATTTGCAGCAATCAGGAAGGATGATCTGGGGATTGGGCAGAGAATCGAAGATGCGTTTTCATACTTCGACTATCTTTCTCCGATGGTATACCCGTCCCATTACGATTCGGGGTTTCACGGATTCACAAATCCGGCGGCGCATCCGTATGAAGTAATTTCCTATTCTCTGAAAGAGATGGACGCGCGCCGTGCGGCGCTTCTTTCAGCGGCAAGCACACAATCATCGGAATCAATCGCAAAAATCAGGCCATGGCTCCAGGATTTTGATTTGAACGGCGTACCCTACGACGCGGCGATGGTGGGGAAAGAGATTCAGGCGACGAAGGATTCGCTCCCGAACGATTATGCCGGCTTCATGCTCTGGAGCCCCACGAACGTGTATACGAAGGACGCACTGCTTGGTGGTTTGTAAATTCGCTCCTCCTCTCGATACGCGTACTCGAGAAGAAGCGAATTTTCAAACCGTTTTTCGTTTCGAGAGGGGCGTTTTCCGGTCAATACCTTGGAAACGTTTTGAGTATCTCGATCGGCGTCTTCATCCCCAGTCCCATGTGCGGTCGTGCGGCGTTGTAATAGCGGAGATACTCCGGTATCTTTTTCCTCCACACGGCGAGGTCTCTCGGGATGCGGCAGAGACACTCTTCCTGGATGGTACGATTGAACCGTTCGAGATGCGCATTGTCGTTCGGCGTCCGTATCCTCGAATGCCGATGACTCATTCCTCGTTCCAGAATCCGTTTCGTGAACCACTTGGAGAACTCAGGCCCGTGATCCGACTGGAGCGTGTCGAACGGGAAGGGAGCGATCCTTCGTGCCGCCTCGACAAACTGGAGGCTCTTCCATGTGGTCATCCCAATTGTGGGAAGGACGTATGCCCATCGGGACTACACATCAATCAAGGTGTAGAGTCCGAGTCGTTCACGAAGATCCCCGTCGTGCACCGTGTCGATTTCAACGAGGATTCCCGGGCGTTCCGCCACGGGTCTCGGAGGATACTGGTGCCACTTTTTGAGAGGAGAGAACCGTGAAACACCGTGTCGGGAAAGCGTTCGTTTGATCGAGGAGAGGGAGATATGAATCCCTTCCTCGCCCAGTCGGTGACGCAGAAGCTCTGCGCACTGGTTCCGTTCCTTGCGGAGGGAAAGGATGCGTGCCACCACCTCCGGCGCGAGTTCGTGGGAATGATGGTGCGGTCTCGAGGAACACGTGGGGATGCGGCTCGCGTTTGAGGGAAGCATATCCGCTCTCCGTATCCACTTCGAGACGGCTCCGGGAGAGTATCCGAAGTGTCGTGCGACCTCCCGCACTCCCGACCCGGAACGAACCATCCGCACCGCTTCCATCCGGAGGCGAGGCAACCTTTTGTTGGTTTCATACATTCCCATATTCTACCCCTCAGGTGTTTCCAAACTATTGAACCATTACGCGTATTTGACAGAAAGTAATATTTCACGTATAATCTAGTCAGAAAAAGAATTTAACACTGGACAATTTAACAACAAAAACCGGCAGTAGCCGGAGGAGATGAGAAATTGAAAAGAGCATGTATTCTTATTTTTTTTTGGTCTTCTGTTTTATTTTCCCAAGAAGGGGTGAGCGTTAACCTCCCTTCCATTGGGAAAACAATTCTTAACCTCTTCGGTTGGCGCCCGAGGGAGAAGATAATGGTGTTCAATCCAACCCCGTACGCCATCGAACTCTCCGCGCTTGGAAGCGTCATCGATTCGATCCCCTCAAGCGGGACGTTGTGGGGAGATCACTTCGTAAGATTCAACGGAGAGCAGTACCCGCTTATCGCGTGGGTACTGGACGGGAAAAAGAGAATTGGTGTCTCGTTTGCCGCACCCAGCTTATTCGAGCGGCAAATAGGGTCGTGGGTAATAAACCAAATTTACTATCCCGATGGAAGATATTCCTTTTATAATTTTTACTGGACATCTCCGTTCGGAAACCCAGACCTCCCCGGAAATAAAAAAGTTAATCTTCCGGGAACCGCACTCGGCACCACAATCTATGTGCAGATTATCAACTGTACCCACTTTGATGCCGAGGTACGGCTGGGGACTGGCTACTCTTTCAGCGTTCCCAGTATGGAAGATGTTACCCTTCCATACGAGAACGTTTTAAGAATTGACGGCTCGATTCCCTACGCTGTGAATTATATCGACCGGGGAAGGGTTGTCGGATGGTCTTCCTCGAGCTACTCCGTCTGGACTAATAACACGCCGCGTGCGGTCCAAATTCTCCTCTTGCCCTCATCCATCCAGAGGGCGCCGTATTGATTTATCTCAGCCCACGATCGATTTTTATCTTTTCGACCGTGGGCTAACTGTTTGTGTTTATCTTGTCGTATTACTAACTTATTAGACGATCGTTCAATAAGTTAGTAAACTGGTATTTGGCATTTGTAATCCGGCATTCTATTCTATAACTATGATTATTTATCTCCACGGACCCGATTCCTACAGGCGCCAGAAAAAACTCCAGGCACTTCTTTCCGAGTATAAAAAGAAGTATCCCGATCTCGATCTGCTCTCCGTCGATCTTGAGGACAAGCCGGAGGACTGGGAGGAGATAAGGGATTTTTTAAATCAGCCCTCAATATTCGTGGACTCGAAAATTGCCGTGGTAAAAAACCCGGGCGAAGTGAAGGTGAAAGAGTGGATAAAAACCATCAAGTCGTTTTTGAAGGACGAGAAAACATTCCTCATTCTTTCCGAAGAGAAAAAGCCGCTCAAGGATTTTCACTTTCTCCTCGAGCCGCCCGTCCGCGCGCAGGAATTCAAGGTTCTTGAAGGACGGCTCCTTGAAGTGTTTGTGCGGGAGGAGATGAAGGCGAGGGGAGTAGTGTTCGCCCCCGACGCGCTCCGCTTCTTCCTTGGATTTCTGGAATCGGAAGAAGAGCGAAGTTGGGTTGCGGTCGCGGAACTCGACAAACTCTCGCTTCTCGAAAACAAAAAACCGCTCTTAAGGAGCGAGCTTGAGTCATATATTAACTACTCTTTGAAATTCGAAGTGTTTCGCGTGACGAGGGAAATGCTCTCGACCAAGAATTGGAAGGAGAGAATATCGCTTCTCGAGCGGCTGTTGCTCCAGCGCGAAGCGGGCGCGTACGTCTTCAACTCGCTCGCATACGGAGCGCGTGGGGGCGAACTTATTGCGCTCGCCGACTACGACGTGGCGGTGAAAAGCGGAAGAATGGAGTATGAAGAAGCGCTCTTACGATTTGCGCTCCTCGGAGCCCGCGCGTAATTTCTTCGTAAGACGCGATTTCAGCCGGTTTGCTTTGCCGCGTTTGATGAGCTTCGTTTTTTTTGCCTTGTCGATGGTTTTATAGAGTGAAGAGAGCCGCTCTCCCGCTTTTGCGTCGCCCGCCGCGACGAGTTTCTTGAAGTCTTTTATGGAAGAAAACATCTTCTTTTTTTCAAGAAGATTCCGTTTTCGTCTGCGTATGTTCTGCCGTTGGGCTTTTTGCGCGGATTTCGTGATAGGCATAGTACGTTCATACTATGATTTTCGGGCCGTGTCGTCAACCCCGTAGTGAAAACTCGATTGTGTTTGTCTTTGAATAAACAATTATCGAGTTTTCACTACGGGGTGAATGAAAATTAGGAATTATTCGTCGGTCGGGGCTATAATGGAAACATATGATATATACCCTCGAAGGAATTCTCTCACATCGGGACGACCGCTTCCTTGTGGTAAAAACGGGAGGAATCGGATTCAAGGTGTTTACGAACGAACGAACGCTTGCGCACCTGCCCCAAGAAGGAGATGAGATGATACTTTTCTGCCACCTGTATGTGCGTGAGGATCAGCTTGATCTCTACGGGTTTTCGGAAGAGGGGGCGCTCAAGCTCTTCGAATTTCTCATCTCCGTCTCCGGCGTGGGTCCCAAGACCGCACTCTCGGTTTTGGATGTCGATACGGTAGAACACGTGATGGCCGCGATTATCAACAAACAAATCGAGGTGCTTTCACGCGCCTCGGGAATCGGAAAGAAAACCGCGGAGCGCATCGCGCTTGAGTTAAACAATAGAATTGCGCTTCCCAAAGCCGAGGCGATGGGACGGGTGATAAGTGCAAACATAGAGATCGAAGACGCGCTCGCGGGACTCGGGTATGGGCGGCAGGAAATACGAAAAGCAATCGGAGACATAGGACCGGAAGCGAAGACGCTTGAGGATCGCCTGCGTCAGGCATTGAAAATTCTTGGAAAGCATTAATCAAACTTCTATTACCGGGATGTATGAAAAACTGAAGAGAATTTATCACTTCTTAATGGCGTGGGGGGGAAGCGTGTGGTACGGACATCCCTCGCGGAGGCTTTTTGTGGTAGGAGTGACGGGAACGAAGGGAAAATCGAGCACTCTGGAGATTTTGAACGCCGTGCTCGAGGCCGCAGGAAAAAAGACGGCGCTTCTGGGATCGGTGCGAAGAAAAGTACTTCACGAAAGCAAAAAGGGGAAGTCGGGGAACACGATGCCCGGCCGCTTCGCAATTCAAAAGTTCCTTTATGATGCGGTATGCGCCGGCGCGGAGTACGCGCTTATAG
>DAIDBF010000009.1 GCA_027310235.1 bacterium
GAATAAGCCTGCCCGCCTTGCTTCGCAATGCAATGCAGGCGGGGAATTGGGAGTTGCGGAAAGGTCCCTTATTCTCAAATTTGACGAACCCGTCAAATTTGTCGCACCCGGTCAGTCGGCGGTGTTTTATTCGAGGAAAGGATCCGTCTCCGCCAAGGCTTCTGCGGATATGGAGATGCTCGGAGGAGGAATTATTGTTTGACCTGTTCGCGATAACATGGAGAGTAAAATTAAGACTGCTAACCTATCAAGCGATCACTTGATAAGTTAGCAGCTAGAAGTAGTTGACATCCCTAGTGCCCTGAGGTGTATTATAGAGGAAGAAGACGGAGGAGGATTTATGAAGAATAGAGGAATCCTCGAGGTTCATCATGGACTGATAAACAGTCCGGGCGATCCCCAAACGAGAGAAGGGAACTTGATCTTTAAAATCATTTATGTATGGTTAAAGGATTTTTTCCTTTCTGCGGTCAAAAAGATCAAGTTTTAAAGCCGTTCATGCTTCTTAGGTGAACGGCTTCCTGTATAATAAATACGTGCCGGCCTACAATGTCTTCTTCTACGGCGCGTTGTTTTTTCTTGGGGGAATTGCAGGAGCAAGTTTTGGACTGCACGCCTCGCTGCTTCTTATTGCCGCATCGGGTATCGCGGCTTTTTTATTACTGTGGCGTTTAAGAAGAGAAAAGAAATTTCTATGGCATGCCGGTCTCTCGCTTCTTTTCCTCCTGGGTGCCGTTTACTACACTGGGTTCACTGCAGAGGACGTTATAAGGGGAATCACGCCGGGGAAAATCGCGTTTGAGGGCATTATTGATGAGAATCCGGAGATCAAGGATGCATTTCAATCACTGGTGGTACGAGTACAAAGCGGAACACTCCGCGACTCCCGTTTTCTTATTACTACGGATCGCTATCCCTCCCTCCGCTACGGCGATGTACTTCGCGTATCCGGAGCAATCGGGAAACCGGACTCGACTTCGTTTGATCGATATCTCAAAAAAGAACGCATCGATGGATCGATCCGCTTTCCGGAGGTCTCGCTTCTTGTAGGACGCCAGGGTTCGTCTTTCAAGTCGTTCTTGTTTTCCATTCGTATGCGCGTACTCGAATCGTTCGGGAAGCTGCTTCCTCAAAAGGAGGCGGCATTTTTGGGAGGCCTTACCTTGGGAGATCGAAGCGGGTTCTCAAAAGAATTTACCTCGGCAATGCAGGGGAGCGGCACTACGCATCTCGTCGCGCTTTCGGGATACAACATCTCAATCATTGTTCTCGCTGCGATGTCGTTCCTGGTCTTTTTTATGAAGAGAAACATCGCGCTCGCACTTACTTGTTTTTTGATTGTTGGCTTTGTCGTGATGACGGGCATCGAGGCATCGGTTGTGCGCGCCGCGATTATGGGCATGCTTGTACTTTTTGCGAAAGAGCAAGGCAGATTGTTCGATGTGCGGAATGTCATCGTATGCGCGGGACTCGTCATGGTGCTCTTGAATCCCCGCATTCTGGTGTTCGATGTGGGATTCGGCCTTTCCTTTCTTGCGCTCCTGGGAATCGTGTACGTGAAGCCGGCAGTTCAAAAACGCTGGCATACGTTCGAGAACCCGGGATTTCTCTCGTGGAAGGAAAACATTCTTACGACCTCGGTCGCCCAATGCATGGTATTGCCGTTACTTCTCGGTTCTTTCGGTTCGTTTTCTCCGCTCTCGCTCCTTTCGAATCTCCTCGTTCTCGAGTGCATTCCCGTTACGATGGCGCTCGGGTTCGGTGTGGGAGCGCTTGCATTCGTCTCTCATTATGCCTCCCTTGCCTTAAGCTGGTTCGTAGCACCGCTTCTCTTTTTTGAAACGGGGGTTATAACATTTTTCGGGAAACTGGGGTTTCTTCTTGAAGTTCCATTTCATTGGAGTTTTGCTGTCCCATATTACGCGGTGATAGGATGGTTTGTGTGGAAGATGAATAAAAAAGAAAAACTTCAAATGGCATGAAGACACAATATGGGGAGGTTTTAAAATATATCGAGCAGAAGATAGAGAGATTTATTCTTCTCTTCCTCCTTCTTTTTGCCCTTTCTGTCTGGCTTCTTACCCGCATTACTGGTACGAATCAGGGTGATCTCCTTGTCCATTTCCTTCCGGTCGGGCAGGGAGACAGCGAACTTATCGTGCTTCCCGGAGGAGCGACGATACTTGTAGATGGCGGGCCGTCTACGCTCGATGCGGTACGAGCGCTCGATGTGGTGCTTCCCTCCGGCGTTCGTTCGATCGATGTGGTCGTGATGACGCATCCCCAGCTCGATCATTTCGGAGGGCTTATCGATGTTGCGAAGCGATACCGGATCGGTGCCTTTGTTTCGAACGGACTTTCTTCCGATCAGAGTTCGTTTCATGAACTGGAAAAGGCACTCGAGGATCGCCACGTGCCGCAGATAGCGCTTAGTGCGGGCGATATGATCCGTTACGCATCAAGCACCCTTCTCGCGCTCGCTCCTTCTTCGGATGTGCAAACCGTAAAAAATCAGAATGACGCGGTGCTGGTGCTTGAACTTTTCTCGAAAGACACCAAGACGCTTTTTATGAGTGACGCGACAAGCGAAATCGAGAATATGGTCGGAACAACCGTGGGCCGAATCGAGGTGCTGAAAGTAAGCCATCACGGATCGAAGTTTTCATCGTCTGATGTGTTTCTAAAAACCGCGCTCCCCCGACTCGCGTTCATTGAGGTTGGGAAGAATAGCTACGGGCATCCGACGCCGCAAGTACTCGCGCGCCTCGGGGAGATCGGCGCGAAGATATTTCGCACCGACAGGGACGGGCTTGTTACGATTCAGAGCGACGGAACGACACTCTCGGTGTTGCGGTTGACACAGTAATAGCTTTGTGGTATCATTGCGACGTAAGATTTTACCATCTTACAGCAAATTAATAATTTCAAATAAGAGAAGGAGAAAGGCGATGAGTAAAAAAGTCGTCATTAGTGAGTCGACCGTAACGGTTGGCCAACTTGAAGATCTGTTCCGTAAAATCAACGACGGGACGATCGGGTTCCATGAAATGCAGTCATTTCTCGAAAATCCTAAGCGGTTTTTGAAGGACGAAAATTCCGTAACCTTGGTGCGCGCTATAAAGATTTTAGGCGCTGACCATGTTATAACTCTCAAACAAGCGGCGTATGCGCACCATATGCATGCCCTTCCAAATGTGGCAATTCCTTTTTCCGAAGAGGAATTGAGAAGTGCTGCAAAAACAAACAAAGAAAGAACTACGAGCTTCCATCTCGTTTATTGTTTCGGAAACTCTCTAAGGAAGCAGAGAGAGATACACGGAATTGATAAAAGTAAACAGCCACACTTCTACAACAATGACTGGTGGCTCAAGGATAAAGAAAATTTCTGGGCCGATCAGAACACAAATTCCGGCTGGTATCTCTTGGATTTTGGTCAGGAAGAAGAAGGGAGATTCAGTTCGACCTCCTGGCAAAATCAGGAAGAAGAAATCGGAAGGGGGTTTCCTAAGTGTGAGCGTGCTGATGAACGTATTGTGTCCGAAGCTGCGTTCTCAATTCTTATCATTCACGGCAAGCGGCTCATGGAAAATTGGTATCATTGGGGCAAGTTATCCGATTCCGTCGGCTACCGTGTGTTCGTGGGTCGCTTCGCTTCGGTTGGCTGGTACGTCGGGGGCTGCGGTCCCGCTTATGATGGCCGCGTCTATCTCCGCGTCGTTCTCGCCTGGAAGTGTAAAAATTGATTTTTTCTTTTCTTTTTATATCTTTTTATGTTTTGAACCCTGTGATGTATGCAGGGTTCAATTTTTGTGCTATGATGCAGAAAATGTTCCATTTCCATCCATCCATCCATCCATCCATCCATCCATCCATAATTTAAAATGTAGGATGGTGTTATGTTACTTTCCGTCGTGCATAGGCGCGGCGTTTCTGTTTTTGAGAACCAATATATATTTTTCAATTCTTTCGATAGTGTTTTCGCATTCGCATGTTCGAGAACCCCGAGATACGATGCAAGGGATTGTTCGCTCAATCCGCGCATTGCGTTTCTTATCATGCGTTTCTTCGTTTTTGTGCGGAGAAGACGATATTTCGGGAATTCCACATAACCCAAAAAGTCGATTCCTTGGGTATATTTTCTAAACAAGATTTTCTTCGGATGAAGTTCAAGGTTAAGTTTTTTCCGAAGGAACGCGGTAATTTTTTCAAGATACGATACAAGAATATCTTTATCTAAATCAATGAGAATAAAATCGTCGGTATAGCGTATATAGTGGCGGACATGCAACTGGTGTTTTATAAATTGATCAAGTTCGTTCATATAAATGTTTGCAAAAAGCTGGCTTGTGAGATTCCCTATCGGAAGGCCATCTGGGAAACTTTCGACAATGTTCTGTACTAGAGAAAATAATTTCTCGTCACTCGTTTTCTTTCTGATCAGAGAAAGAAGTATTGGGTGGTCAACGGAAAAGAAAAACTTTTTTATGTCGCACTTTAGTACCCAACAAGTTTTCATATTATTCCGACTTGCTCTGCGAAGCATGATGCGAAGACGATTCACCGCCTTGTGTGTTCCCTTACCGGTACGGCACGAATATGAGTCGAATATGAAAGATGGTTCGAATATCGGGTTCAAAACTTTGAACAGCGCGTGGTGGACGATGCGATCCCGTACGAGTGCCTTATGGATATGCCGCTGTTTCGGGTCGGTAATAAAGAAACTCTTGTATATACCATGGCGGTATGTTCCGCCACGGAGTTCCTGCGAAAGCGCGAAAATATTTTCTTCAAGATCGCGTTCAAATGACAGCACGTCTTCCTTGTTTCTTTTTCCTCGCATGAATTCATCCCATGCAATAAAAAGCGTTTCTGGGGATGCAACGGATTCGAAAATATGTTTCATACTATGAATGATTTTGATATTCCATTATTCCAAAAAACGTACAACGCATATCGGGAGTTCTATGAATGTCTGAAAAATTTTCCGAAAGGAGACCGGTACGCGATTGGACAGAGAACGGAACAAGTTTTTCTTGCGCTTCTCTCCGACATCATTCGCGCGAGTAAGGCGCCGCGTTTACAGAAAGGAGTTGCAGTTGGTAATGCTCAAATCAGCGTAGGTATTTTGCGAGTTTGCATCCGTCTCTCAAAAGATGTACGCGCGCTTAACCTCAAACAATATATCTCCCTTGAAGAAAAGGTAGATGAGATCGGTCGCATGCTCGGCGGATGGAAACGTTCTCTTGAATGAGGATTGGGAGGCGAAATTTCCAGGCGAGAACGACGCGGAGATTGTCGTTGTCATCATAAGCGGGATTGTAGTTCCTGACGTTCCAGCCATCCGAATCGAAGTTACCCACGTTCACACGGTTGCCGTTAGAATCGGATTGGTGCCGCGTTTATCCGTATCACCGGAGCGCCCGAGTATTCCTCGCTCCTGTATGTTTTGAAGGATTAACCATTCTGAAACGTGGCACGAAGTGTCGCCTCCCATATATTGTCCTCGCACTCTGATGCACGAATGTGCACCAGACCCTGGAGGGTTGCTTAATAATGGAGCACCTGCGAGACGCACCCGTAAGTGCGGCTTCATAAGCAGTGCCTCATTATAACAATTTTCGCTTCCTTTTTGTTTTTTCTGATGTTACAATAAGCGCGTAAACACGTATGAGAACGCTCACGAAAGATATCGCAATGGAAGAAGGAAAAACCGTCGAACTTTTCGGCTGGGTAGATACCCGCCGCGATCACGGGAAGCTCATCTTTATCGATCTTCGCGATATGACCGGTATAGTGCAGATCGTCTTTACTCCCGGCGACAAAGCGCTTCACGCAGAAGCGGAACGGCTTCGTCCAGAGTGGGTCGTGAAGATAACCGGCACCGTGGCGCAGCGTCCGAAAGGAATGGAAAACGAAAAAATCCCGAACGGTTTTCACGAAGTAACGGCAACCGCGCTTCAAGTGATTACCGAAGCGAAAACGCCGCCCTTTGATTTGGGAGGCGACGGAAGGGAGATAAACGAAGAGGTGAGAATGAAGTACCGTTATCTTGATCTTCGCCGTCCGCGCATGCGGAACAACTTGGTGCAGCGTGCGAAGGTGAACGCGTTCATCCGCGAATTCTTGGGATCGCGGGGATTTACCGAAGTCGAGACCCCTTATATCAGTAAATCGACTCCCGAGGGCGCGAGAGATTATCTCGTGCCGTCACGAGTATACCCGGGAAAATTCTACGCGCTCCCGCAGTCGCCTCAACAATACAAACAGCTTCTTATGGTGGCGGGACTCGAACGCTATTTTCAGATCGTCAGATGTTTCAGGGATGAAGACACGCGGGGAGATCGCCAACCCGAGTTTACCCAGCTCGATATCGAGATGAGCTTCACGAATCAAGAGGAGGTGATGGGATTGGTGGAGGAGCTTATGACGCAGCTCGTGAAGAAGCTCTACCCCGAAAAACACTTGAGTCAGACCCCTTTCCCGCGCATGTCCTATAAGGAGGCGATGGAGCGGTATAACTCGGATAAACCCGATATCAGAAAAGACAAGAATGATCCGAACGAGCTTGCATTCCTTTTTGTGGTTGATTTTCCCGCCTTCGAATGGAAAGAGACCGAAAAACGATGGGATGCGGTGCATCATCCCTTCACTCAGCCGCGCGTGAAGGACGTGGAGGATTTCAAGGCACAATTCAAGAACAATCCCGCGGCGATCCTTGCGGATCAGTATGATCTCGTGTTGAACGGCTACGAGATCGCCGGCGGTTCGATTCGTATTCACAATCCGGCATTGCTCCAGGAGGTGTTCGAAGCGATGGGGAACAAGCATGAAGAAGTGCTCGCGAAGTTCGGGCACATGCTCGAAGCATTCGAGTATGGCGTGCCGTCGCACGGGGGTATCGCGCCGGGACTCGATCGCTTGATGTCAATTCTTCAGAACGAACCGAACATCCGTGAAGTGATTGCATTTCCGAAAACGGGCGATGGAAGAGATCTCATGATGCAAGCCCCCTCTGAAGTAAGCGAAGCGCAACTTAAGGAGCTGCACTTGAAAATAGAGAAGAACAATGGTACAAAGGAGAAAACAAAATCATGAGTCCCGCACCTTTAGAGGATTGTTGGAAATGGAATCAAGGAATTAATGAAATACATGAAAAATGTCGCAAATAAAAATAAGAGAGCATCGTGCTTCGTAAGAAGCGTGATCCTCTAAAAGTGCGGGATGAATGGATTTTCTTTCCCGGTGTTTACAACGAAAATAGAAGGGCTCTCACAGCCCTTCGCGCTTGAAGATCCGGTCGAGCGCAAAAAATATTTCGAGCTCAAGGCGGGGAGCGAGATAGAAAAAATACGCGAATATCTTTCGCGCGGCAATTTCCTTGCGTTCCTTCTAGGTCCCAAGAATTCGGGTAAGGGGACGTATTCGAAACTCTTCGCGGAGGCGATAGGGCCCGAGAGAATGCGGCACATCTCCGTGGGTGACATCGTAAGAGACGTACATGCGAGTTTCGAAAACGAAGAAGAGAAAGAGAAGCTCTTGGCGTTCTTGAAAACGCACTATCGCGGCGCGCTTTCTCTCGAGGATGCGGTTGACGCACTTTTGGGAAGAAGCACGAGTAATCTTCTGCCCACCGAATTCATTCTCGCGCTCATAGAATACGAGATATCGAAAGACGGAAAGAAAGCGATCTTCATTGACGGATTTCCGAGAAGTTTGGATCAGATTTCCTACTCGCTCTATTTCAGATCGCTTATGGGATACCAGGATAACCCCGACCTCTTCGTGTTTATCGACGTTCCCGAGACGATCATCAACGAGCGCATGAAAAACAGGGTGATCTGCCCCGTGTGTCACGTGCCGAGAAGTTTGAAACTGCTTCGTACGAAGGAAATCGGTTATGACAAGGGAAAAAAGGAATTTTATCTTATCTGCGACAACCCGAAGTGCGGCGGAGCGAGGATGGTGGCGAAGGAAGGGGATGATCTCGGAATCGAAGCGATCAGGGACAGGATAGAAATCGATAAGACGGTGATGAAGACGCTTCTCGGTATGGAAGGAGTTTCAAAGGTGTATTTGAGAAATGCGATTCCGGTCAGCGAGGCGGCGGAAGCGGTTGATATGTACGAGGTTACTCCCGAATATTCCTATGAGTATGACGAGAAAGAAGGGAAAGTGAAGGTACACGAGACGCCGTGGACGGTGCCCGATGAGGATGGCGTGTCTTCTTACAGTTTGTTGCCTGCCGCAGTGGTGGTGGCGCTCATAAAACAGACGGCAAAAACACTCGGATTATAGCAGTGACATCCGCATCGGAAATTTTTCGGTGTATTTGTCAATTGTTGCTTCTCTCACGGATGGTATAATGACTATGTCCCGCTATTTAGATTCCGGATCAAATAATCCTTTTAATTGGTTCCGAGTAATCCAAATTCGATAGAGGATTTATTTCTTCTTAAAGAATTGGTTCAGGAACCTTGGCTTGGAAAGAGCCGGGATTATCTAAAGGCGGGATTTCTGTTTCTTGAATTTTTGGGTTTCTCCCGCACCGCATTCCTCCTCAGCTCGGGCGTTCCGGGCCGGCACGGCCCAAGTCTTTCCCTCGTTCGGAGGAACGCGGTGCGGGCATTTTTTTTAAAACATCAGAAATCCTTTTATTGTGGTGTTGGTGTAGGTGTGCTATAGTTCGAACAAATGAAGGTTTTTTCGGCAATCATTCTTGCAATAAGCATCCTCGGGGTGAGCGTGTTCGGTTTTCTCGGGATGCAAACGATATATGACGGGACAAACGCGGGATGTCTCGCGAATTTTGCGGTAGGAACGACCCCTTGTCCCTTGCGGGACGGCATGTTCGCGTTCGCGCTCTTTCATCTGAATGCGTTCAATGATTCGGCGGCGAGCGCGTTTGCGCCGGTATCATTGTTCCTTCTTTCTTTGCTTCTCGCGTTCGCATTCGCGATCATATCGAAAGAATCGTTATCTCCCGCGCCGCAATTCTCGTATACGAAACCGAATCACGTTTTCGTTCCTCCTCCGCGAATACAGGAAGAATCCTGGATCGCGTTACACGAGCACAGCCCCTCGATCTTCAGAAGCGCGTAATCCGCGGTTCATGTCGAATGCCGCGGCACACGCGCATAGTTCCCTTTAATCGAATAGAAGGGTTTTTTTATTGTTAGCATACTATGAGTAAAAAATTTTTTTGGGTATTGCTCTCGGTTATCGCGATGCTCGTAATTATCGCACTCATCAATCCATCGGGCATCGACAGCAAATCACTCCTGTTTCTCGTCTTGGTGACCGCACTCATCGACAGCTTAAACCCGTGCGCGTTCTCGGTGCTCCTTCTTACGATTGCATTCCTTTTCAGTTTGGGAAAAACACGGGAAACAGCCGTGAAAGTCGGCGGGACATACATCCTCGGAATCTTCATCGCATATCTTTTGATAGGATTGGGGATCCTTCAGGCACTCCAGTTTTTCGGCATCCCTCACTTCATGGCGAAGATAAGTGCCTCACTTCTTGTCGTGCTCGGTGCGCTCAGCGTGGTAGGAGAACTGGTTCCTTCTTTCCCCTTGAAACTCAAGATTCCCGCCGCGAGCCACGGCATAATGGCGCGGCTTATGGAAAAGGCCTCGATTCCGACCGCATTCCTTCTCGGCGCGTTCGTGGGACTTTGCGAGTTTCCCTGTACGGGCGGGCCGTACCTTCTGATCTTGGGGCTTCTTCACGATCGCGCGACATACTTCTCGGGGATCTGGCATCTCGTGATCTACAACATAATCTTTGTGCTTCCGCTCGTCTTGATTCTCCTCGCGGCATCGAATGAAAAGGTGCTCAAGAAAGTCCAAGAGTGGCGGAAAGACAACATAAAGAAGTTCCGTCTGTGGGGCGGGATCGCGGTCATGATTCTTGGTGTACTTATATTCGTACTATAAAGAGTCGAACGAAAACTGTGAAATAAAGGAATAATATGGATCAAATGAATAAATTGCAATTCAAGGAGGTGATGAAAAAAGTCGAGGAGATGAAGAAAAAGGGATCGGTTGATCTCTCTCTCGACGAGGATTTAAGCATTGCGGTGATGAATCTGATAAGTTTGGAGGAGCATTTCTTCTTTACCGCGGAGAAAACGGGAAAAGACGGGTATTTTGACCTTCTGCGGGAGACGAGAGAGATGCGAAAGACGCTTCTCGGGAAACTGATCGATGCGCATGAGGGAGAAACGTGGTGCATCTCGAAGCATCTTCTTGCGGCCACCATGCGCCTTATGGAAGTGGGCACGAAGCTCGAAGGAGCGGGAAAGCGCGATGAAGCGAAACGGATGTTCGATATATCCTATAAAATCTATGCGCTCTTCTGGGGATTGCGTCTTCAACTGATTGAGACGAACAACATCAAGAAGATTCCGGACGACAAGCTGAACATCCACGACGAGAAAGGGAAAGGCGATCATCCTTGGAATTATGAAGACATCGTCGAAAAGCTGGTGAATTGTTGCGATGAGTGATATGAAATCAAACAAGAACAAACTTTATACGATAGGATTCATCGTTCTTATTCTCGCGCTCGTGTTCGTACTCTGGTATTTCGGCGTTCCGAGTGGATCGAATGCCTCGCTTGATGCGTTCGCGAAGTGTCTCGCGGATAAGAAGATTACGATGTACGGCGCGGAATGGTGTCCGCACTGCCAGAATGAGAAGAGAGGATTCGGAGAATCCTTTAAGTACGTGCCGTATGTGGAGTGCCCCGAGGAACCGGCGCGTTGCACCACGGCGGGAGTCGATGCATACCCTACATGGATTCTTCCCGATGGAAGAAAGTTCGTGGGAGAACAGGGAGTGCAGAAACTTTCCGAGCTGAGCGGTTGTCCGTTGCCGTCATCGACAAGTAGCAAATGACAAAAGATCGGATATGCCAAGACCAATCGAACGAAAGGCGATAGAAGTTGTAATGAGGTATGAGAAAAGAGAAGGGCGGGATCCTCTCATTGTGAGTAAAAGAGGTGTAGGATATGACATAAAATCAAATAGCCGGATGATCGAGGTGAAGGGAGTGGGAGAATCTTGGCAGACCTATAATTGGCAGAGTTTATACAGAAACGAAATTGAATGTCTGAATGAAAATCCAAAAGATTTTTATCTCTACATAGTTAAGTTTAAAGATAAAAATTCAGATGAAGTTACTGGATTCTATGCCATTAAGGGAAAAGATCTGAAAGCGAAATTCCGTGTGGAGATTGAAACTTATGGAGTAAGGCCAATAAGTAGGAGTAGCTTAAAGGAATTCTTGAAGGATTGGAAATAAAATCAGGAATTTTAATTACCCCTTATGAACGTCATGGTTTGGTGATGCGGGCCGCGGTTGTGGATGGTATTCGTTCGGGAAAAAGCTATCAAGAAATCGGAAATGAATTATGGAGTTCGCCACAGACTATTAGTGCCATAAAAAAAGCGCTGAACGAGAGTAAATATCGCAGCTATCGAGAGCGAGGTAAAACCGAACGGAAGAAGAAGGTATATTCTTCATCTGGTGTGCGAAAATGGGAACCGCGTGGAAGAGGAGTGCGTACTAAATACGGAATTGTACGTCTTCCGTAGTCGCCTCCTTGTTTAGGTGTTATTGATATTCCAGTTTGCTTCATTGGTACTATGACGCGTCATAGTACCCTGTCTTTGAGTAAAGAAATTTTGCCCTGAGTCGATGTAAGATGTAAAGAATCTCTAAAGTTGTATAATGAAAGCAATAATGGGAAAGATAACAAGTTTTGCGGAACTCGCAGTGACGCCCGAACGGAAAGTCGCCTTGGCGATCGCCGAGGCGGGGCTCGCCGCGATCGATACGGGCGCGGCGATACGGAAGTGGGTCAAGAAAGAAAGTGATGCGTTCTCGATCGGAGGCGGAGTTATCCGTAACGAAGAGTACGAACGCCTTTTTGTGGTTGGCGTCGGAAAGTGCGCACTCGATGCGGGAGCCGCGCTCGAAGAAATCCTCGGTGACAACATTACGAAGGGAATTATTCTCGACCTACGTGAAGGGCACCTCAAGAGAATGAAGACGTACGCGGGCACACATCCGTTTCCTACGGAAGCGAATGTGAAAGCGACGACGGAAATTATCGAACTTCTTGCTGAGTGCACGCCGAAAGATCTCGTGCTGTTCATTATTTCCGGTGGCGGATCGACGCTCTTGTGTCAGCCGAGAAATTTCACATATATGGAGGAATCAAAGCTTCTCGAGTATCTTTTTGAGATAAGCGCTCCTGTCGAGAAAATTAACGTACTCCGAAAGCATCTATCGCTCGCGCGCGGCGGGCATCTTGCGGCATATGCGTATCCCGCCCGCGTCATTTCCCTTATTTTTTCCGATGTGCCGGGAGATGATATAGAATTTATTGCATCGGGTCCCACGGTAAAGGACACGACAACCATTCACGAAGCTGAGGCGATCGCAAGGAAATATAAGATTGAGAAACGCCTCGGATTTAAGCTTCATCTTCTGGAAAATCCGAAGGATGAAAAGTACTTCAAAAAAGTGAAAAACGTCGTTGTGGTTTCGAATCAGATCGCGCTTGCGACGATGCGTGATGAGGCGGAACGCGCGGGATTCAAAACGAAAGTGGTAACGCATACGCTTCATGGAGAGGCCCGGAAAGTGGGAGTAGCTATTGTAAAGAAAGTCCGCAAATTATCCGCACGCTCGGTGTTGCTCTACGGAGGAGAGACGACCGTTACCGTGCGGGGAAATGGATTGGGAGGAAGGAACCAGGAGCTTGCGTTGGGCGCGATGAAAAAAATAAGGCGCGGCGAACTCGTACTCTCGCTTGCGTCGGACGGGCGCGACAACGGGAATTACGCGGGAGCGCTTTGTGATATAATAACGAAGGAAAAAGCGGAACGCGCGGAGCTGAACGCGAACGATTTTCTGAAGAGAAACGACTCCTCCCGTTTTTTCGAACAGGTAGGTGACATGCTCGTGACCGGCGGCACGGGGTCGAATGTGTCGGATCTTATTATTGCAATAAAAAGTTAGATTTTAAAAAAATATGAATCGCGCAAAAAAGCTTACGCTCAAATACGAAGAAACCACGATAAAAGACGTCCCACTCGTGGGAGGAAAGAACGCTTCGCTGGGAGAGATGATTCGGTATCTGATGCCGCTCGGCGTGAGAATTCCGAGCGGTTTTGTAGTGACCGCGTCGGCGTATCGGTACTTCTTAAAAAATGCGAAGGTGAAGAGTACCGGGAAAAATTTGGAGAGTTTTATCAGACAGACCCTCAAGGGGCTTGATACCAAAAATCTCTCGGATCTTGCGCAT
>DAIDBF010000011.1 GCA_027310235.1 bacterium
TACTATTTCACCGCCCTAACCGGGCTGCTTTTCACCTTTCCCTCACGGTACTAGTTCACTATCGATCACGTAATGTATTTAGCCTTAGGAGATAGTCCTCCCGGATTCCTTCAAGGTCATCTTCCCTCGAAGTACTCAAGAATAAAAAACAAGAAGTTCATTCGTTTTCGCCTACGAGGCTATCACTCGCTATGGCTCCGCTTTCCAGCGGATTCGGCTGACAAATGAGTTTATCACTCCTCCCTCGAGTTCAAAGTCCCGCAAATTTCCGAAAGATAAAGTCTTTTGGTTTAATTTGCGAGGATCCCGTACTACCCGAACTTGAGTATAAAACTCATTCGGAAAATACGGGATCGCGCAACTAACAGCCACTCGCCTTGCAGTTCGTGGGTAGTTGCGGGACTTTTCAAACTCGAAGATGTTCTCTATCTTACAACCCTCATTTCTTGATCTTGCGACCAAGAAAAAAGTTTAGGCTCTTCCCGTTTCGCTCGCCGCTACTTGGGGAATAAATTGTTATTCTCTTTTCCTCCGGCTACTGAGATGTTTCACTTCGCCGGGTACGCTCCACTGCTCCGCAGTGGAATTTCCAATTTTTAATTTTTAATTTTTAATCAATTTCAAATTAACTAAAAATTTTAAATTTCAAATTCGTTATTCCAACGCGAAGCATTGGTTCTGCGGGTTTGCCGCAGAGGGTTGCCCCATTCGGAAATTCCCGGATCACAGGTTGCTACACACCTCCCCGAGACTTATCGCAGTTACGCTACGTCCTTCATCGCCATTACGTGTCAAGGCATCCACCATCCACCCTTACTTAAATTTACTTCAATGAAAATGCGTTTAAAGCATTTACTATTTCTACCTCAAAAAACTGACTTGTTTTTTGAAGTTACTAGCTTTTGAAGTTTTAAAGAATCGTTCGGACAATAAAAAACCGCCATGCTTGGCGGACGACCACAGAGTTCTTCTCTACTACTCCTTGTGGCTCCCGCCGTAGTATTTCTCTCTGAATCCCATCGTGGTGTCCATTGTAGCAGGAGAATGTTTCCTGTCAAGGAGGGTGGTGTGGAAGCTCCTTTTCCTCCCCTGCTCGCAAAAAATTCCGTTCGGACAACTCCTCCTCGTCACTCCTCGGGAAATGAGCGGAATTGAAGGAACTCGTCCCTTCGGGACTCAGACACCTTCAATTCCTATTTCCTGCGTCGTTTCTCGGGGAGTTGTAACTTCACTCCATTATGCTCGCATGGAAGAAAAAGAGAGTTTCCTTGATGAGGAGAAAAAGAAAACGACAACCCCTACTCTTCACTTATAAGCGGCACGAAACTAAAGCCAAAATAACGTTTCTCCTCAAACTCATCCTGCGATTTTCGCTCGAGTACGTGGATGCTCTCGTCGATCGGCGCGACGATTTTTCCTCCGACTTTCAGCTGCTCCTTCCATGCCGTAGGAATTGAATGCGCTGCAGCCGCGGCGATGATCTTGTCGAACGGTGCCTCCGCTTCGAATCCTTTTGCTCCGTCTCCTTCAAGAAGTTTTATCATTCCTTGGGGAATTGTTTCCAGAGAGCCGACGTTTTCTTCGGCGAACTCCTTGAGTTCGGGAATGCGCTCGATGCCGATCACTTTTCCTTCCGTGCCGACGCAGTACGCGAGAAGTCCCGTCTGCCATCCGGAACCGGAACCGATATCGAGAATCTTTTCTCCCGGCTGCGGCTCTAGGAGTTCGAGCATAAAGGCAACCGTAAGCGGTTGGGAGATTGTCTGACCGAATCCTATCGGGAGCGGATAGTTTTTGTAGGCGAACTGCTTTTGCTCTTCGGGCACGAAACGAACGCGATCGATCGCCTTGAACGCATCGATGATAAGCTGTGTTTTCAGATATCCGTCCTTGATAAGTTGTTCGACAAGTTCTTCGTTTGTCATTGCGGGGGCAGTAGGAATCGAACCCACATTAGCGGTTTTGGAGACCGCGATTCTACCATTGAAATATGCCCCCAGTTCTCAAAGTATAAAACAGAAAACCCGAGCGTGGAAGCTCGGGTTTTTGTTTCAAAGTCCTACTTCTTGCTCTCCTTATGAATAGTATGTTTCTTACACCAAGAACAATACCGCTTGTATTCGAGCTTTCGTTCCACCGTCTTGCGATTTTTGTGCACCGTGTAGTTCGTATGCTTGCAATCCGCGCAGCGCAAACATATGAGATTGTCGGTAAATTTTCCCTGAGCCATAAATTTGACTTCGCTACTATACAGTAATATTGCCGAGAAGGCAAATAAACTAAGCCGGCCACGCAACCTGAGCCAATGGTCGGATTTTCCGCCAGGGGCGGATCCGCCTTCGGCGGAGAACCTCTCTATTTTGAGGGTATTTATCGTTCCACTTACACCTATTTTATCAAAAATTGAGCCGCCTTACCTAGTCATTCAGGTAGTCATCCGCCCTACCTCGGAATGACTACCCTCCGTTTCCAAATTCGCCCGTCGTTGCTCGCGTTTCCGGCTTTGCCTTTCCAAAAACCCGAGCCCTACTTCACTCCGCTCCTCACCGCCCGCGGGGCGGTTCGTCGCTCCGTGAATGTCGCGGGGCTGTCCGCATCTTGCGGCTCGGCCTTCCTCCTTCCGTCCGGCTGTTTCTGGTGGCTCGTTGGCGGGGGTGGATTAACAATGTTTGAAAAATAAAATCTCCACGCTCAAGGCCGCGTGGCCGAGAGCGATTTTATTTTTCAAACCAATTTTTCAGTCGTTCTTCTATCACGTCGCGCGGGGTGGCGTAGCGCTCCCGCGATATGCGCAAAACAACCTCCCGCTCCGCTTCGTTTCCTTTCGGCTGGAGCGGCGGGAAGGTAAGCGCCGAGAAGGCGTGCGACATTTTCCCGTCTATCAGGAGCCGCAGGACGATATGGTGATTGTCCAAGCGCTCCAAGTCCTCGCTCGCAAAGACCGGC
>DAIDBF010000027.1 GCA_027310235.1 bacterium
GTATCAAGACATACCTTCGCTCGTGCACTTCCCACTCGTTTCAAAATGTCGGCCACCTCTTCCGGCGTCGCTCCTATCTTATCCCCTCCTCCCGCCGCATTCTCGAGAATCAGAAAACTTTTCCCCAAAACTTCTTTCAATATCACTTTCAGAGATGATGCGATCTGCGGAATCGCTTTTTCTTTCGTGCTTCCCTTCGCGGAACCGATGTGGAAGATGACTCCTTCCGCTCCCAGCATCTCCGCAATCTTCAAATGTCCCTTGAGGGACGCCTGTGATGCTCCGAAAAGACGTTTTTCTCCGCTTCCGAGATTGATAAGATACGGAGCGTGGAGATACACGGGACCGATACGGGTGCGTTTCGCGGTTTCCTTGAACTTTTGCACTTCTTCGGCGCTGGGAAGCTTCACGCTCCATGAACGAGGAGTGGACCCGAATATCTGGATGCACTCGGATCCTATCGCTTCCGCCCGATCAAATGCCGTAGAGAGTCCACCCGCCGCGGACACATGAGCACCGATTTTCGGACGAAGCATAACTTTGTTTTATGTAATTTTGCTTCCAGGCGGTGTTTCTTTCTCCGGCATTAAAAGCACGGGGTTTCCGTTTTCATCGTGTGCGGCAAGCAACATCCCCTGACTTTCGAGGCCCATCATGGTTCTCGGCTCGAGATTCGCGACAATTACAATCTCTCTCCCCACAAGCGACTCGGGTTCGTATACTTTTCCCACTCCGGCTACGAGCTGCCGTTTTTCATCGCCTATATCAATCAAGAGTTTCAATAATTTTTCCGATCCCTCGACGCGCGACGCCTCAAGAACTTTTGCGGTCCTCAGATCAAGCTCTTTGAATTGGTCGAATGGAACAGTCATGTGAATTATCGGTTATCTCCGTCACCGTGAAGCTTTTCCCGCTCAAGACGCGAACGCAACTTTTCGAGATTCATCTGAACGACTTCCTCGAACGAGAAACCGAGCTCCACCGAACATCTGCATGCGTACCAGATCACATCTCCTACCTCCTTCGCAATCTCTCTTCGCACTGTTTCATCGAGCACGTTGTTGTTGTCCCGAATAAGCTTCTTCACTTTTTCCGCAACTTCTCCTGCTTCCCCTATAAGGCCGAGCGTGGGATAGATCAAATTTTTCCCGTGCTCGGGATACACGGCCGTCTTCTCGCAAAACTTCTGATATTCCTCGAATGTCATGCAGTCATTCTAGCAAAAAACACGCGTTTTACCATCTCCGTTACGATAAGGTACACGAATACAATCCCCGCGATTCCAAGAAGCACCGGAAGCGGCAGCGGCGCAAACGCGAAAAATGCACCCAAACCGACAAATGGAATTATCCACCCTATCACCACGGCAATGGACGTATTCAGGAAGAGAAGGGTGCTCGGCCTGCTTTGAATAAGAGGAATGAGTCGCGTGCGTATGACGTAAATGACGAGCACCTGCGTTGCAAGCGATTCGATAAACCATCCCGTCTGGAACTGCGATTCCGGCAAGTGAAACACGAGGAGCAAAAGCCCGAACGTGGCAAAATCGAAGATGGAACTTACGGGCCCGAAAACAATCATGAATTTCTTGACGAACTTGATATCCCACCGCGGCGGCTTTTTTACGAGATTTCTGTCCACCGCATCCGTTGCGAGCGTGAGTTGGGAAGTATCATAGAGAAAATTATTCAACAATATCTGCGGCGGCAGCATCGGCAAAAACGGAAGGAAAAGCGAGGCGCCCATCATCGAGAACATGTTTCCGAAGTTGGAACTCAAACCCATCATGATGTACTTCATCGTGTTCGCGAACGTTTTCCTGCCCTCCGTAATGCCGTCATGCAGAACCCGCAAGCTTTTTTCGAGGAGAATGATATCCGCCGTTTCCTTCGCCACATCGACGGCATTATTTACCGAAAGTCCCACGTCGGCCGCCTTCAAGGCCGGCGCGTCATTGATGCCGTCCCCCAGATATCCCACGGAGTATCCCGCTTTCTTCAGGGTGAGAATGATACGTTCTTTCTCGTCCGGCGTAATGCGCGCGAAGATTGTCGTCGTACGCGCCTTCGTGAGAAGCTCTTCATCGTTCATCGTCGCAACTTCGGAACTTTTAAGTACTCCTTTCACGGGTAGACCGATATCGCGGCATATTTTTTCGGTGAGAATCTCGTTATCACCCGTAAGAATTTTCACCTCTATGCCAAGCTCTTCCAAATCCCTGATTGCCGAAGATGCCGTCTTTTTTGGCGGATCGTAGAATGCCATGAAACCGAGGAAGGTCATGTCCGCCTCATCTTCCTTCGTATACTCCTTCTTTACCGAAACTTCTTTTTTGGCGACCGCAAGCACTCTGAATCCCTCATTACTTAGCTTCTCGAACTCGCCAAGTGCCGTCTGCTTCGCCGTACCGCTAAATTCTTTTTTCGTTCCCTTGTCGTTAAAGTTTACCGCGATGGAAAGTATATCTTCCGGCGCCCCTTTTGTGATGAGCGTATATTGCTCCTCTTTCTTATAGATGATCGAATCGCGCTTCCGCTCGAAATCGAAGGGTACCTCGTCGATCTTCTCATACGCACGCGTCTCGATCGTCTTGTGCTCGCGAATTGCCTTATCGAGAGGATTTTTGATGCCAGTATGGAAAAAACTGCTCATATATGCATACGTGAACACGTCTTCCGCTATATTCCCGAAACAATCGACGTACTTCACGAGCGTAATCCTGTCTTCGGTCAAGGTTCCCGTCTTGTCGGTGCAAAGCACGTTCATACTGCCAAAGCTTTCGATCGAGGAGAGATTTTTCACCACGACGTTCTTCTTCGCCATCTCGAGA
>DAIDBF010000064.1 GCA_027310235.1 bacterium
GAGTAATGATCTCGAAAACCTACTTCGCCTGCGTTTCCAAAAATTGCAGGGTCTTTTCGTTCCGAAGCATTTCCGTAACGTAACGGAAGAGCGTCAAAGGATCCACATCCCGATAATGGGAGGAGAGCACCGCCGCTTCCGCCTTAAGCTCATCCTCGGTAGGTTCGATGTGTTCTTCCTTCGCGATCGCCTCAAGAAGCATCTTCATCTTGAATTGCCGTTCGATAGTTTCACGCTGGGTATTCAGAAACTCGTCCTCTTTTTTCCCGACACGGGTGAAGTATTCTTCCTTGCTGATACCATTCCTGTTAATCTCTTCATACAACCCATCGCGCACCGCAATAAGTTCGTTCTCTATCAAAATTGAGGGAATCGAAAACTTCGCGGCGTCGGCAAGCGCTCTCCCGAGCTCTTCCCGCTTCTTTTTTCTGAACTCGAGCTCTTTTTCAAGCGCAATATTCTCTTTCAATTTTTTCTTGAAATCCTCAACATTCTCGAATGCTCCAAGCGACTTCACGAATTCGTCCGTGAGCTCCGGAATTGTCTCTCCTTCAGGCACACGAATACGGCGCAACTCGTCGATCACTTCCTGCACTTGAGCATCCTTGATCTCAATCGGCTCCTTTCCCGCTCTCATCACTCTTTTCGCGATCTTCTTATAGTCGGGGAGTTTGATTTCGGGCTGTACTCCCACGCGAAGCGTAAATTCAAGGGGATTTCCGAAGACAAGCTTCGTCACCTTCACGTCCGGAGGAGTGATGACATGAAGCTTATAATCCTCAACGATCAAGGGATACACATGGCGAAGCGCCGAGTTCGCCGCTTCCTCGAGAAGAAACGATGCCTTAGTTCCTTTTTCGACCATCATTTCCGGCACGTGGCCTTTCCTAAAACCGGGCGCCTCGAAATCTTTCTGGAGTTCCTTAATAACCATCCGTTTGTGTTCATCGAGGGTCTCCGCCGAAATCGCGCCCGTAATCTCTATCACGGCATCTTTCTCTTTGCCGATGGTGACATCGGCGTACGGTTTTTTTGTTTGTTCTTCCATAATTCAGGACTACTATACTGTATTTGCTACAATAAAGGAAGATTCACCCCGTGAGAACATTACGTGCATGCCGGATATAAACACCACAAAAATTCCCTCTATTAAAAACCACAGTGTCGCCTGTGGGATGTCAGTAATTTTCTAACGGGGTGAAACAAAAATTCATTGTCAGAAAACGAGGAAGAGCCGTTTTCGGAAGAAAAATTGAGATACTCCCTGAAGAAGGCGGGAGTGTCCGGTCCCGTCGCCGATCGGATAATCGTACACGTGAGCCGGGAAGCGAAAGAGGGGATGCGTTCTTCGGATATTCACCGGCATGTGATAAACCTTTTGAAACACGAAACGGGAGGACTCGCCGCGCGCTACAACCTGAAGCGGGCGATCATGGACTTGGGCCCCACAGGACATCCTTTCGAGAAATTTGTAGGAGAACTCCTGAGTGCTCAGGGATATAGCGTTGAGACGAACGTAATCGTCCAGGGAAAATGCGTCAGCCACGAAATCGACGTGATCGCCCGAAGCAAAGAGCGGCGCGTCATGGTAGAATGCAAGTTTCACAACCAGCCGGGTACGAAATCAGACGTTAAGGTGGCGCTCTATGTTCGCGCGCGATTCGAAGACGTTGCCTCCAAGTTCGACGAGGCGTGGCTCGTTACGAATACGAAACTCACCTCGGATGCCATACGGTTCTCGAACTGCAGCGGCATGAAAGCGATCGGATGGAACTATCCGCACGAAGGAAGTTTACAGCATCTTATCGAGGCGTTCGGCCTCCATCCCATTACCTCGCTTATAACTCCCACACAAGAAGAAAAACGCCGGCTCGTCGAGCACGGCATCACTCTTGTGCGGCAGCTTCAGGAAGACGGAATAAAAATAGCCGCAGTCGGAGTTTCGGAATCCCGTGCGGCACGGATGCGAGAGGAAGCGGCGCACCTTTTAAACTCGGGAACTACTTACTCGCAAGCACCGTAGGAACAATAACGATCTCGGTCTGGCGAATTCCGAAATTAACCGCATCTTCCTTCGTCGGCATCCATATATCGACGAATCCTTCCTTGCGCTTGTGCATCCGATCGAGCACCGTAAACACTTTATCGCCGAAAATGTCGGGAATCATGACGAGTGTTCCGAAAGGAAGGAAGTTCGCCGCGATAATCCCGTCCCGCACCTTATAGCCGGATGCGGTGACGAAAGGGGTACTATCGGTTTCCTCGGGAACGCTTGAGTAGGCGGTAACCCAGACGCGGTAAGTTTCCCGTTTACTGGGAGCGGCTTCCATGTTTGCTCCCTCCGACTGGATATTCTCTGCCGCCACTACGCTCGTCACCGGAAGAATACCTCCTGTCACAAGGCGCTCGAAAGAACTCGAAACCCCCGCAAAAGAGGAGGGGAGGAGCAAAACGCCGAAAAGGATTGGTGTGATATATCGCTTCATAAAAAAACTCCCCTTCTGGGGAATTCTATACGTTACCCTCTTATGGTACACTAACGGTGAGATTAGTCAACCCAGTAGTGAAAACTCGATAGTAAATAAGCGGTTTTTTTGCCTTTTTCGTGTTTTTTCTATCCCTGTTGTAAAATACCAAAAGATTAACCTCTAGAAAAAAAACGAAATCGAGTTTCTACTACTGGGTCAACTCTTTTATCTCAAAATAAATGCACATTATCTACGAAACAGATGACTTCCTTGCTGTAAACAAGCCCGCAGGGGTTTTGGTACACCCCGGAAGGCCGGAAGAAAGCGAAGAAGGTACGGTAGTGGGGTGGTTACGGAAAGAGTATCCGGAGATAAAGGGGGTAGGAGATGAACCGGAGTTTCGCCCCGGAATCGTCCACCGGCTTGATAAGGACACCTCTGGCATCCTTCTTATCGCAAAAAACCAGAGCTCATTCGAGTATCTCAAACATCTTTTCCAGACAAGAGACATACAGAAGACCTATCTGGCGCTTGTTCATGGAAAAGTGGTAGGAAGGGGGATTATTAATAGACCCATAGGGATAAAGTCCGGTTCAGTAAAAAGGAGTGTAAACGCCAAGAATATGAAGATGGTGAAGGAGGCCGTTACCGAGTATCGGGCAGTTAAGCTCTTCCGAACGGGGC